>CAINEA010000371.1 GCA_903847525.1 uncultured Acetobacteraceae bacterium
CCCGGCAACAGCGGCGGTCCGGCCGTCGACGACTCAGGCCGGCTGATGGGTGTGGTGGTATCGAAGCTGAACGCGGTGGCGATCGCGCGGTCGCAAGCATCGGTTTCGGCCAGTACGGCCAGGGTGGCGGCACCCGCAGCGGCGGAGACCGGATTGGCGTTGAAGGTGCCGGGGTGCTGGATCTTCTCGCGCCCGGTCTGCTGCGCAACGGTGAAGTCCAACTGGTCGAGTATGTCCTTGCGTCCGGCAACCGCGGCGCCCGGCAGGCCGCCGGCGACGATCTTGGCGAAGCTCGACAGATCCGGGGTTATGTCCCAGGCCACCTGCGCGCCGCCGCGTGAGACGCGAAAGCCGGTGACCACCTCATCCAGGATCAGCAGGGCACCGTTCTGCTCGGTGATCTGGCGCAGCGTGCGCACGAATTCCGGGCCGATGGGAACCTGGCCGAAGGACGAACCGGTCGGCTCCAGGATCACCGCGGCGATGTCGCGGTTGGCGGCGAACGCGGCGCGCAACGCCGCTGCATCGTTCGGCGGCAGCAGGATGGCCTTTTCCGCGACGCCCGGCAGCACGCCGGGGGTTGGCGAGCCATCGTAATGGTTGGTGTAGCCGCTGGTCATATGGTCGTGCCAGCCGTGGAAATGGCCCTGGAAGCGGATAATGGTCTGCCGGCCGGTGAAGGCACGCGCCAAGCGCACGGCCATCAGGGTCGCTTCGGTGCCCGACGACGTGAAGCGCACCCGTTCAGCCGAGGGCACCAGGCGCTGGATGGCGCGTGCCCACAGGATCTCGCGTGGATGGTTGGCGCCGAAATGCGTGCCGTCGGCCATCGCCTCGCTCACGGCCTGGGTGACGGAGGGGTGGCGGTGGCCGAGGATCAGGGCACCGTGGCCGCCGTAGAAATCGACATAGCGGTTGCCGTCCACGTCCCATTTGTGTGGCCCTTCTGCGCGGGCGATGTAGACCCCGTAGGGGTTTGTGAAACGAGAATCGTGCGTGATCCCGCTTGGGAACAGCGTGGCCGCCTGCCGGGCCTGTTCGGCCGAGCCGGGGGTGCGTCGGCGGAACGCGGCGATCACGCCGGAATTGCTCAGCCCCGGATCGACAGGAGCGGAATTGATACGGTTTGATGGTTCGACCTGTTCCATTCCGGCAGCCTCTTCAGCGCTGTGTTTTGCCATAATGATCCGCTGTGGCAGGTTCGGGAACAGAAAAGCCGGGCGGGCCGGCGGATAGCAGGAAACGGGCAGCGAAATGCAGATCGGTGTGATCGGCCTCGGCCGGATGGGCGGTAATATCGTGCGGCGGCTGACCCGCGCGGGACATTCCTGCGTGGTGTTCGACGCCAATCCGAAAGCCGGCGCCGAGTTGGCGAAGGAGGGCGCGACGGCCGCCGATTCGGTCCCGTCCCTGGTCGAGGCCTTAGGTGCCTCGCCACGCACCGTCTGGGTCATGCTGCCGTCGGGCAAGATCACCGAGGACATGGTCGCGCAGCTCGGCTCGCTGATGCGGGCGGGCGACGTGATCATCGACGGCGGCAATTCCAACTTCAAGGACGATGTCCGCCGCGGGCGGGAGCTGAAGCCGAAGGGCATAAAATATCTCGATGTCGGCACCTCCGGCGGCGTGTGGGGGCTGGCGCGGGGCTATTGCCTGATGATCGGAGGGGACGCCGATGTGGTCGCGCATCTGGATCCGATCTTTTCTGCTCTGGCACCTGGGATCGGAGATATCGAACGGACGCCGGGGCGCGAGGGCCTCGATCCGCGGGCCGAGCAGGGCTATCTGCATGCCGGACCAGTCGGCTCCGGGCATTTCGTGAAGATGATCCATAACGGTATCGAATACGGCATGATGCAGGCCTTCGCCGAAGGCTTCGACATCATGAAGAACCGCAACCTGCCCAGCCTGCCGGAGGACGAGCGGTTCGACCTGAACATGGCCGAGATCGCCGAAGTCTGGCGGCGCGGCAGCGTGGTGACATCGTGGCTGCTGGACCTGACCGCCAGCGCGCTGGCCGGCGATGCGAAGCTGGAGGGCTACTCCGGCGATGTCGCCGATAGCGGCGAGGGACGCTGGACGGTGGAGGCGGCGATCGAGGAGGCGGTGCCCGCCGACGTGCTGGCGGCGTCGCTGTTCGTGCGCTTCCGCTCGCGCCAGGACCATACCTTCGCGGAGAAGATCCTGTCGGCGATGCGCTTTGGCTTTGGGGGCCATGTGGAGGCGCCGAAGGCCTGAGGATTTCGGCCGTGACCGTCATCGTGCTGATGGGGGTGGCCGGGTCCGGCAAGACGACGGTCGGCGAATTGCTGGCGCGCCGTCTGGGCTGGGAATGGCAGGAGGGCGACGCGCTGCATCCGCCGGCAAATGTCGCCAAGATGAGCGCCGGCACGCCGCTGACCGATGCGGATCGCTGGCCGTGGCTGGACCGCATCGCCGGGGTGATCGATGGCTGGCGGGCGCAGGGCCTGTCCGGCGTGGTCACGTGTTCGGCGCTGAAGCGGGCTTATCGCGATATTCTGGTCGGCAACCGGGCGGATGTGCGGCTGGTCTATATGCGCGGCGACCAGCCGACCGTGGCGGCGCGGCTGGCGGCGCGCAAGGGGCATTTCATGCCGCCGGCGTTGCTGGCCAGCCAGTTCGCCACCTTGCAGGCGCCCGGCGAGGATGAACGCCCGGTGATTGCCGACATCACGCAATCACCCGGCGCCATCGTGGACCATGTGGCGGCGGCGGTTAGCTGAACAGCTGCCGCACCGCATACAGCGTCTGCACCACGCCCCACACCAGCGGAATGCCGACGAGCAGCCAGAGGAAGATGAATTTCGCGCTCATGGCGGGGCTCCTATTGCTCGACCTTGCCGTGGAAATGATGCTTGGCATTCACCGCCTTCACCGCATGGTTGCAGGCGAAGCCAACCAGCAACAGCCCGGCCATGATGTACATGGTGATGGAATACGCCTCCGCCTTCGGCACGCCGTTATTGATCTGATATTCGCGGATGTAGTTGACCAGCACCGGGCCGAGCACGCCGGCGGTTGACCACGCCGTCAACAGCCGGCCATGGATGGCACCCACCTGCATGGTGCCGAACATGTCGCGCAGATAGGCGGGGATGGTGGCGAAGCCGCCGCCGTACATGCTGAGGATAACGGCAAACCCCGCCACGAACAGCGACACCGACCCCAACCGCCCGGTGGTCGGCACGAGCGCGTAGAGCACGAAGCCGAGCGCGAAGAAGATGCGATAGGTGTTCTTGCGGCCGATCATGTCGGAGATCGACGACCAGACGAACCGCCCGCCCATATTGAACAGGCTGAGCAGGCCCACGAAGCCCGCGGCCGCCAGCGGGGTGACGCGGCCGGGGAACATTTCCTGGATCATCGGCGAAGCCTGGCCGAGCACACCGATCCCGGCGGTCACGTTCAGGCAGAGCACGCCCCACAGCAGGTAGAACTGCGGCGTCTTCAACGCCTCGTCCACTTCGACATTGGCGCTGGTGATCATGGCCGAGGATTGCGTCGGCGCCACATACCCGTCCGGCAGCCAGCCAGTGGCGGGCACGCGCACGAAATAGGCGCCGATCAGCATGAACACCAGATACAGCGCCCCCATGGTCAGAAAGGTTTGCAGCACGCCGGTCGAGGTGGCGGATTTGAAATAGTCCATCAGCGTCACTTCCAGCGGCGAGGCGATCAGCGCGCCGCCGCCAAAGCCCATGATCGCCATGCCGGTGGCCATGCCCGGCCGGTCCGGGAACCATTTGATCAGCGTGGAGACCGGGGAGATGTAGCCAATCCCCAGGCCGCAGCCGCCCAGAACCCCGTAGCCGAGATAGATCAGCCACAACTGGTGCACCTGCACCCCGATGGCCGACACCATAAACCCGCCGGAAAAGCACAACGCGGCGGTGAACATCGCCATGCGCGGCCCCACCCGCTCTACCCAACGGCCAAACACCGCTGCGGACAGGCCGAGGAAGACGATGGCGATGGAGAAAATCCAGCCGAGCTCTGGCAAATTCCAATCGCCGGGCGCGGAGGCGGTGATCCCCAGCAGCCGTGTCATCGGCAGATTGAAAGGTGAAAAAGCGTAAGCCTGACCGATGGACAAATGCACGGCCAATGCAGC
>CAINEA010000372.1 GCA_903847525.1 uncultured Acetobacteraceae bacterium
GTCGGAGGATGTGGAGCAGACCACCACGATGAACGCGGTGGTGGAAACCGTCGATCCGGTTTCCCGTGAACAGCTGCTGCGCGGCAACGGCGGCGCACAGTCGGGCGCGCTGCTGAGCATGGTGGTCAGCCCCAAGGTGCAGCGCCTCAATGAGATCCGCCCCGGTGATCGGGTGACCGTGGTCTATTACCAGGCGCTCGCTGCCCAGGTGGTGAACGTGTTCTCCCCCAAGGCTCAGCCGTTCGAAGGGGTGACACTCGATCGCCGCGAAACGGCGGACCGCCCAGGCGGGGAGATCACGCGGGTTCGCAGCGGCCGCGTGATCATCACCGCGGTCGATCCATCCACCAGCACGGTCAGTTTCGTCGGGCCGGACCGACTGGTCCGCACCGTGACCTCCCGCAACCCCGAGGTGCAGTCCCTGATCCAGAGGCTGCGCGTGGGCGACCAGGTGGACATCGTCTACGAGGAAGCGCTGGCGATCTCCGTCGAACCGATGAAGTAGCCGCCTGGAACTTCCGGTTTACCCATTGCAGCCACGCTGCCCGCGGCCGGGCAGCGTGGTTGCCGGCTGTTGGCCGGCTGATTTCTGTTGCACCGGCGGATTATATCCGCCCGATACGATCGCGGCGCTTCAGGCCGCCATCGCCGCATAATCGGCAGTGGCCGCCACCTGCACCCGACGCATGTAGCGGGGGATGTCGCCGTAATCAGCCAGCGCATTGTGCATGGTGCCGATATTGTCCCACAGCAGCACGTCGCCCTCGGTCCAGTGATGGATGTGGAGGTATTTTTCCTGCTCCTGGTGGCGGAACAGATAGTCGAGCATCGCGTCGCTCTCGGCCGGGTCCATGCCGTCGATGCGGATGGCGTAGCCGACATTGCAATACAGCACCTTCTTGCCGGTGATCGGGTGGGTCATGAAGATCGGGTGCGAAACGGCCGGCTTGCGGGCGCGCTGCGCTTCGGTGAGCGGTGGGCGGGTATTGCCGGGGCGGGCGCGCATCATATCCCAGAACTTGGCGAAATCATGCGTGGCGGTGCGGCCGGCCAGGCGGGTTTTTATGTCGTCGGGCAGGTCTTCATAGGCAGCATGCAGGTTGCGGAACTGGGTGTCGCCGAGCGGCTTGCCGTCGCGCACCGGCACCTTCTGGGCATGGAGGATGTTGCAGATCGAAATAGTTTCGCTGTACGACATATCCGTATGCCAGCCCTGCCCGGCATCGCCGAGGCCGATCGGTTTACCGTCCTTGAGGATGTTGGACAGGATCATCACCTCGGGGTGGCCGGGCTCATGGAACAGGTTGGCGACGTTGACTTCGAGTTCGCCGAAGCGGGCGCCGAAGGCGGCGAACTGGTCGGTATTGAAGGTCTGGGCCGGGAAGCGCAGCACACCGTGGGCGCCGAGCGCGCGCAAAATGCCGCCGAACTCGGCGGTGGTCGGCGGCGTGGCGAGGTCGAGGCCGACGATGTCGGCGCCCAGAACGGGGCCGGTTGGTTTGATTTCCATGATGCGATCCTCCTGCAAGTCCTGGCGGCAGATTAGCGCGGGATCACGGCCGACGGCAAAAATCGCGGTCGGGTACATTCGGCGCGATCAGACCCGGCGCACCACGTAGGCGGTTTCCAGGCCGGCGACGATGGCATCGGCATGGGCCGGATCGCGGGCTTCGACCATCACCTCGAGCTCGGCAGCCTGAACGGAGGAGGAGGCGAACAGGCGCTGGTGGGAGACCTCGATGATGTTGCCACCGCTGTTGCCGATCTTGCCGGCGATGTCGGCCAGAACGCCGGGGCGATCGGGGATCGTCAGGTGCAGGCGCAGCAGGCGGCCGTCACGCAGCAGATTGCGCAGCAGCACGTTGGAGAGGATGCGGGCGTCGATATTGCCGCCGCAGACGGGAACGCCGACCTTCTTGCCGCGAAACTTGCCTGGGAAGGTCAGCAGCGCGGCGACACCCGCGGCGCCGGCCCCTTCGGCAACAACTTTGGCGCCCTCCGCCAGCAACCCGATGGCCTCCTCGATGGCGCGTTCGGGCACCACCAGAACCTCGGTGACGCGGCGGCGGACGGTTTCGTAGCAGAGCTCGCCGATATCGCGCACGGCGATGCCTTCGGCGATGGTGGGGCCGCCGACGGAGACGGCGCGCCCGGCCAGCCGCTGGGCCATGGCGGCATAGGCCTCGACCTCCACGCCATAGACGGCGATGCCGGGCTTGATGGCGGTGGCCGCGACCAGGCAGCCGGCCAGCAATCCGCCGCCGCCGACGGGGATCACCAGCGCGTCCAAATCGGGGAAATCGGCCAGCAATTCCAGCGCCAGGGTCCCCTGCCCCGCCATCACGCCAGCGTCGTCATAGGGGTGGATGAACACCAGCCCCTGCTTCTCGGCCAGTTCGTGGGCGTGGGCAGCGGCTTCGGCGAGGGTTTCGCCGTGCAGCACCACGTTGGCACCCCAGCCCGCGGTCCGGGTGACCTTGGTGGAGGGGGTGAATTTCGGCATCACGATGGTCGCGGCGATACCGAGGAGGCTGGCATGGCGGGCGACCGCCTGGGCATGATTGCCGGCCGACATGGCGATCACGCCGGCGCCGCGCTCGTTCTCGTTCAGCATCGCCAGGCGGTTGGCCGCGCCGCGTTCCTTGAAGGCGCCGGTGGCCTGGAGATTGTCCAGCTTCAGCACCACGTCCGCGCCGGTCGCGGCGGAAACCGCGTGCGAAGGCACGGCCGGAGTACGGATCACCCGCCCGGCAATGCGCCCGGCGGCTGCCTCCACGTCTGAGAGCTGGATCAACGGGGTACGATCAGAGGTATTTGACGCCAAGGATCTCGTAGGTCCGGTCCCCGCCAGGGGCGGGCACGGACACGGTGTCACCGATCTTCTTGCCGATTAGCGCCTTGGACAGCGGCGAGGAGACCGACAGGCGCTGATGCTTGATGTCGGCCTCATGCACGCCGACGATCTGGTAGGTGGCTTCCTTCTCCGTCTCCTCGTCCACCAGCCAGACATGGGCGCCGAATTTCACGGTGTCACCGGATAGGGTGGACGGGTCGATGACCTCGGCGGCGGAGACGATCTCCTCGAGTTCCTGGATGCGGCCCTCGATGAAGGACTGGCGGTCCCGCGCGGCATGGTACTCGGCGTTCTCGCTGAGGTCGCCATGGCTGCGCGCTTCCGCGATCGCGCGGATCACGTCCGGGCGTTCCTTGGATTTCAGGTTACGGAGCTCGTCCTCCAACCGCTGCAGGCCGGGGGCGGTCATTGGGAACTTCTGCACGGCAAAGTCCTATCGTAGTGGCCAAAAGGGTCGAAAAGCGGGATTTCGGCACGGCTCGTTTAAACGCAAGCGCCGCGGCCGGGCTGCCCCGACCGCGACGACGTTCAATACGATCCGCGGAAATAGGACTGAAGCGGCGCAACTTCAAGCGTTCCGGCCTTCAGTGCCGCAATTGCGTGCACGGCGGCCCGCGCGCCGGCGATTGTCGTGTAATGCGGCACCCCGTGCGTCAGGGCGCTGCGCCGGATGGCGAAGCTGTCGGCGACCGATTGCGGCCCCGATGCGGTGTTGATTACCAGCTGCACCTCTCCCGAGCGGATGGCATCCACGCAATGCGGCCGGCCCTCCAGCACCTTGTTCACCTCGGTGACAACGAAGCCGGCATCGCGGATGCGGGCGGCGGTGCCGCGGGTGGCCATGATGGAGAAGCCCATCTCGGTCAGGCGCCGGGCGATGCCGGGCAGGCCCTTCTTGTCGGAATCCTTCACCGACAGGAACACCTGGCCGGCCCCGGGCAGCTTCACGCTGGCACCGAGCTGCGCCTTGGCAAAGGCCCGCTCGAAGCTGGAATCGAGGCCCATGACCTCACCGGTGGACTTCATCTCCGGACCGAGAATGGTGTCGACCTCCGGGAAGCGGGCAAACGGAAAAACCGCTTCCTTCACTGCCACGTGCGGGGAGATGGCGTCGTCATCCAGATTGAAGTCGGACAGCTTGGCGCCGGCCATCACGCGCGCGCCGATCTTGGCCACCGGCACGCCTGTGGCCTTGGCGACGAAGGGCACCGTGCGGCTGGCGCGCGGATTCACCTCCAGCACGTAGATCGCGTCGTCCTTCACCGCGAACTGCACGTTCATCAGCCCGACCACGCCCAAGGCCTTGGCCATCGCCTCGGTCTCGGCCTTCAGCTCGGTGATGGTGGACGGAGCGAGCGAGTAGGGCGGCAGGGAGCAGGCGGAGTCGCCGCTGTGGATGCCGGCTTCCTCGATATGTTCCATCACCCCGGCGACATAGACCGTGTGACCGTCGGAGATGCAGTCGACATCCACCTCGATCGCATCGTTCAGGTAATGGTCGACCAGCACCGGGTTCTCCGGCGACGGGCGGACGATGTCGCGGACATAGCGATGCAGGCCGGCCCGGTCATAGACGATCTCCATCGCCCGCCCGCCGAGCACATAGCTCGGGCGGATCACCACCGGGTAGGCGACGCGTTCGGCGATCGCCTCCGCTTCCTCGGCCGAACGGGCGATGCCGTTCTCCGGCTGCAGCAGGTTCAGGCCATGCAGCAGCTTCTGGAAGCGCTCGCGGTCCTCGGCGATGTCGATCGCATCGGCGGAGGTGCCGAGGATCGGGATGCCGGCCTTCGACAGTGCCTGGGACAGTTTCAGCGGGGTCTGGCCGCCATACTGAACGATGCAGCCAAGCAGGGTGCCGTTGGTCTGCTCGCGGCGGATCAGGGCGATCACGTCCTCGGCGGTCAGCGGTTCGAAATACAGCCGGTCGGAGGTGTCGTAGTCGGTGCTGACGGTTTCGGGGTTGCAGTTGACCATGATGGTCTCGAACCCGGCTTCCTTCAGCGCGTACGCGGCATGGACGCAGCAATAGTCGAACTCGATGCCCTGGCCGATCCGGTTCGGCCCGCCGCCGAGGATGATTATTTTTTTCCGGTCCGTGGGCTCGGACTCGCAGACGGGGATGCCGAAGCCGCCTTCATAGGTGGAGTACATATAGGGCGTGGCGGAGGCGAACTCACCGGCGCAGGTGTCGATGCGCTTGTAGACCGGCAGCACGCCGAGGTTTTGCCGGATTTCGGCGATGTCGGTTTCCGGCCGGCCGGTCAGACGGGAAAGCTGGTGGTCAGAAAATCCCAGCGCCTTCAGCCGGCGCAGCGCACCCGCATCCGTCGGCAAGCCGTTGGCCTCGACATCCCGCTCGGCGTCCACGATCCGTGCGAGCTCGCGGATGTACCAGGGATCGAATTTGCTGGCGGCGTGGATCTCCTCCACCGACAGGCCGGCCCGCAGCGCCTGGGCGGCCATCAGGATGCGGTCCGGCTTCGGCTGGGACAACGCGGCGCGGAACGCATCGTGGCTGCCATCGCCCGGCGCTTCCACCGGGTCGAGGCCGGACAGGCCGGTTTCCAGGCTGCGGTACCCCTTCTGCAGCGCTTCGCCGAAACTGCGGCCGATCGCCATGGCCTCGCCGACGGATTTCATGCTGGTGGACAGCATGGCGGGGGTGCCGGGGAACTTCTCGAAGGTGAAGCGTGGGATCTTCACCACAACGTAGTCGATGGTCGGCTCGAAGCTGGCCGGCGTCGTGCGGAGTACGCCGTCGATAACCTGCGTGGTGATGTCGTTGGCGAGCTCGTCCAGCGTGTAGCCGACCGCCAGCTTGGCGGCGATCTTGGCGATGGGGAAGCCGGTGGCCTTGGATGCCAGAGCGGAAGACCGGGAAACGCGCGGATTCATCTCGATCACCGTCAACCGCCCGGTGGCCGGGTTGACCGCGAACTGCACGTTGGAGCCGCCGGTATCGACGCCGATCTTGCGCAGGCAGGCGATCGAGGCGTCGCGCATGATCTGGTATTCTTTGTCGGTCAGCGTCAGCGCCGGTGCGACGGTCACGCTGTCGCCGGTGTGGATGCCCATCGGGTCCACGTTCTCGATGGCGCAGACGATGATGCAGTTATCCGCGCTGTCGCGGACCACCTCCATTTCGTACTCCTTCCAGCCGAGTACGCTCTCCTCGATCAGCACCTCGGTGGTGGGGGATGCCTCCAGGCCACCGGAGACGATCTCCTCGAATTCTTCCTTGTTATAGGCGATGCCGCCGCCGGTGCCGCCGAGGGTGAAGCTGGGGCGGATGACCGCGGGCAGGCCGATCACGGCCAGCGCCTCGCGGGCTTCGGCCAGGGTGTGGGCGATCTGGGATTTCGGACTCTCGATGCCGATCTCCGCCATCGCGTCGCGGAATTTCAGCCGGTCCTCGGCCCGGTCGATGACGTCGGCCTTGGCGCCGATCAGCTCCACGCCGTGGCGGGCCAGCGCGCCGGAGGCATGCAGCTGCATGGCGGTGTTCAGCGCGGTCTGCCCGCCCATCGTCGGCAGCAGGGCGTCGGGCTTTTCGCGGATGATGATCTTCTCGACCATTTCCGGCGTGATCGGCTCGATATAGGTGGCGTCCGCGAGCCCCGGATCGGTCATGATCGTGGCCGGGTTGGAATTGACCAGGATCACCCGGTAGCCTTCCTCGCGCAGCGCCTTGCAGGCCTGCACCCCGGAATAATCGAATTCGCAGGCCTGGCCGATCACAATCGGACCCGCGCCGATCAGCAAAATCGAACGGATATCAGCGCGACGGGGCATCAGTTCACTCCCCGCTCGAGCCGCGCCTTGTCCATCAGCGCAACGA
>CAINEA010000373.1 GCA_903847525.1 uncultured Acetobacteraceae bacterium
CGCCGATGATGCGGTGTCCGCTGTTATGCGGAGTAGCGCAGCCAGAACCCAGGAATTACCTGGGCTCCTTGGGGTGCGGTGCTACGCATAATCCCGGGGCGCCGGGAAGGCTTCGTGAGGTCAGGTCTCCGTGACCTGCTCGACGGCCACGGGGGCAAAGAGAGCTGCGATCAGCGCATCGGGTGCCTTGAATTGTCCCCGACGTAAGGTGGGTGGCAAAACCGCCTCCACTGCTTCCAGCTTCTCAGACGGATCCAGCCGCAGATAGATTTCGGTCGTGCGCACATCGGCGTGGCCGAGCCATAAAGCGACTTTGCGGATGTCGCGGGTGGCCTGCAGCATGATCACCGCGCAACTGTGCCGAAGCTGATGGGGCGACACGGAGCGACCTACCAATCCCGGACATCCGGCGGCGCCGGCGCGGGTATGCTTATCGAGTATGTATTCGAACCCGGCCCGTGTCATTGCGGCGCCTTCGGCGTTGACGAAGACCTCCGGGACACGGACGGTTCCGCGAACAGCCAGCCAGGCCTTGAGGTCGGTGGTGGTTTCTTTCCAAAGTGGGAGGGACCGTTCCTTGCGGCCCTTTCCACGGACACGGATGCTCGCGGGCCGGTGCGGAGAGACCTGCTCCAGTTGAAGTCCCACCAGTTCGGAGACACGCAACCCGCAGGCGAAACAAACATGCAGCATGGCGCGATCCCGAATACCGAGGCGCGTCGTCAGATTTGGTGCGTCGAGGATCGCCCGCACCTCGTCCATCGTGAGGTGACGCACCAGGGCCTGATCGTGGCGCTTTGTTGGGATGGCGTGGATCTGCCGGATTTGGCCCAGAGCGGATGGCACGCGGAACTCGACGTAGCGCATGAAGGCCTTGATCGCCGCAAGGCGAGAGTTGCGGGTCGTCGCACCGTTACTACGGTTTTGCTCAATGTGGGTCAGGAAGCTGAGCACCAGGGCGGCGTCGATCTGTTCGAGGCAGAGCTGAGAGGGTTGTTGCTTCAGACGTTCGCTTGCAAAGAGGAACAACAATCGAAAGGCGTAAGCGTAAGTCTCGCAGGTTTGGGGGCTGTAGCCCCGCTCGATTGGCATGTGTTCGCGGAGGAAGGCGGTTATTAGGGGGGCGATCGGTGTCATGGGTTGTTCCCCCCGACCATCAGGGCTTCGGCCGCGGTGGCGATATCGGTCATCAACTCCGGCGTCGCCTCCAAATACCAGTAGGTATGGACGATGTCCGTGTGTCCCAGGTAGGTCGCCAGCGAGACGCAGTGACGCGAGACGGAGTCGCGACGCGTCGAGCATTGTTGCAGCGATCTCGTTGCGAATGTGTGCCTAAGATCATGAATCCGGCATGGCCGGGTCCGCTCGGCAGCGACCCCCGCGAGCCGCACCACGCGGCGAAATGTATAGTTCACCATGCTGGCGCCAATCCGCCGGTCCGATGCCGAAAGAAATACATGGTCATCCGGCACGGCCAGCTTACGGCGCCGATCGAGGTAGCGGTCGAGCGCATCCGCCACCGTAGGATGCAGCGGGACAAGCCGGCTCTTGCCGAACTTTGTCCGACGGATCAGCAGCACGCCGTTAGGCTGCAGATCGTCGAACCGCAGGTCGAGCGCTTCCGAGACCCGCAGCCCCGTCGCGGCGATCAGTCCGAAGAGTGTCGTGTACACCTCGCGCCGGAGTGGGTATGTTCGTCGCAGTCGGCCGGCAGCAGCAACGATCTGCGCCACCTCTTCGGGCGAGTAAATGTAAGGTAGAGGGCGCATCTTGGGAGCGGGAAACAGGGTTGCTGGCGGCACCTCGTGGGCTGCGTCCTCCGCATGCAGGAAGCGGGCGAGGTGAACGACGTCACGTAGCCGGATGTGCCGGGCGCTCGGCGAGGGAGCATCGGTCGCCCAGGCTACCGCGGTTGACGTCCGGATGTGCGTGTCGCCTTTGGCATCGGCGAAGCGCGCGAAAGCATGGAGATGTCGCGCGGTTTTGCGGAGCCTGTAACCGAGGGCCTGACGAAGCGCGACATAGCGATCGACGTGATCGGTCAGCATCACACCACCTCCGGCCACGGCTGGGCGATCTCCGAGAGGAGGCCGAAGTCGACCTTGGCGTAATGAGCCGTTGTCCTGGGAGAGCGATGCCGCAGGACGGCGCCGATGCCGGCCAGGGACGCGCCCTGGCGAAGCATAGTGGTAGCGGCGGAGTGTCTGAGAACGTGAGCACCGTTGATCGGAGCCTTGATCCCGGTTCGGCGCAGCGCGGCGCGCACGATATGTGTCACGGCGGCACGGGTCAGCGGCCGGACAGGAGCCACCACCGTGGTGAACACCTCGGGCGTTCGCAAAGGCGGCCGGCTCTGGCGCAGGTAGTGCAGGAGCGCCTCGCCGACCTCCTGCGGCAGGGGCAACGTCTCCTGCCGTCGGGCTTTGCCGCTCACGGTGAGCAGCCCCTGGGCCCAGTCAATGTCGGCAAACCGGAGCTGTGCGACTTCGCCCGCCCGTAGCCCCAGCCGGGCCAGCAGCAGAAGCACGGCCTTGTCCCGCGGACCATTGCCGTCCGCCGGACAAGAAGCAATCACCCGCTCCACGTCATCAGCGGCCAGAAACCGGGGAACTGTCGAGAGTTGCCAGGAAGCGAAACCAGGAATGGCGTACTGCATCCCAGGCGTGCACTGTTGCGTAGCGCCAAGAAACCGCAGGAAAGCACGGACCGCGCCAACAACGGTCTTGGCACGCCAGAGCCCATGACGACGCGCGCGCTCCAGCGCAAAGGCACGTAGAGCCTCTGCCGTGTAACGTCGTGGATCGCCGCCGAGGGCGGTGAGCAACTCCGTGACGATCGGCTGATACACGTCCAGGGTTGTCTCAGTCAGTCCGCGGTGTTGACGCATCCAAGACCGAAACTCGCTGATGAGCGGCCAAAGATCGGTCGGAGACGCTGGTATGGTAGGCGGCGGCAGCACACCGCACTCTTGGAGAAACTGGATGAACAACGCAGCGGCCGTCAACGAATGGTTGTTCGGGCCGCGGCGATATCGCACACGGTCACCTGCCTGAAGTTCTGCCGTGCACGCCGCTAAACCAGCAGGACAGTCATGCACAGTAAAACCAGCAGATTGCATCCAGTCCGTCCAACCGGCCAGTGAACGGAAAATCGCAACTATGCTGACCGGCTTGTAGCTGTGGCGATGCAGCCAATCGGCAAAGCCGTCGAGGTGTTCAGCGGCCGGACCGGAGCGAAGCCGGCGACAGGTGACGGGTGAATTGACATGATGTTCGAGCATGCGTGCCCCCTTGGTTAAAGGAGGCGGGATTATGCGAAGTTCTCACCGAATGCCGTCGTGCCCCAATTCAAATGAAGTCAGCGACTTACGCGGCCGTTTGTTCCGGCTCCGGCGAGCTACTCCGCATAACAGCGGACACCGCATCATCGGCGATACCGGCGAAGATCGTCATGACCATCCGACCGGAAGGGCTTGTCGTGTCGGCCCATGGCTCGTCAAGCGACTGTAATCCAGCGCTTTTCTTGGTCAGCCTCTCGGTGATCCGCAAGAGGTCGGAGGTCGAGCGCGCCAGACGATCGAGCCGGGTCACCACCAGGACGTCGCCCTTTCGCAACTGTTCGATCAGCTTCTCAAGGCTGGGGCGATTGCGCGCGGCCCCGGAGATTTTCTCCTCGAAAAGCTTCTCGCATCCGGCGGCGGAGAGGCGCCGGCATTGGCCGTCGAGATTTTGATCCCCGGTCGAGACCCGGGCATATCCCAGCTTCATGGGACCACCGCGCAGATTTCGCAAAACATACCGCAAAAAAGGTAGCTTCCGCATGGGTATTTTGCGAAGAAAAAACCCTTGGATTTCCGTGCGTCCCCCGTCCTGCGCAATAACCCAGAGTTTCGCGCGATATGCGGCCTGTGCGGCTGAATGGAACAGAAAACCGGCATAAGCCCATCCAAAAGTCCCATGCGGAAGTGCGGAACAGGAATCCAACGTGAGCGAGGAAAAATGCCCAAGTGAGAGCCAGTCAGCACATGGCATTTCAAAGGTTTAGGCTTCGCAAAACTTTCGTGCGAAATCCCGCCTTTTGCAAGAATTTTTGCGAAGGAGGCTGGAGACACAATATTGCGTCAAGCCGCGCGACCGAGCCCGATTAGTTGCTCATAGCGCCGCCGTTCTGAAGCAATTTTCCTTATGCCGGTTTTCTGTTCCATTCAGCCGCACAGGCCCATATCGCGGAGGAGAAAGTGGCTCAGGTTGAGCCAGTTTCTGCGAAAGGCGGTCGTGGAAACGAAGGTGGCTCAACTTGAGTCCCCTTTGGGCGGCACATGGCGCCGCGCCTTTCGCCCTGCGCGAATGATCAGTGCTTTAAGAGACTATCGCGGGTTCGCAACATTACCAAAATGGGTGAGTACGAATTCCAGGGCTTCCGGCTGCACTTTCACCGAGCCGGAGAAGGGGTGGTCTACGGTTACGATGAGCAGCAGGCCAGAGAAGATCAGGACCGATAGGGCACCGGTCATCAGCATCTGGGCATTAAAATTCTCGGTGCCTAAGAAGAAGGTGAAGCCAATGGTCAGGAAGGCCCCGCCGACCAGAACCATCCAGACCACGCTGGGAACGCTGCCGCCAGCGGCGGCGATGCGGCCGCGCCGGGCATCGGTAAGCTGGTCGAGCTGGTGCAGGATCCCGTTCAGCAGCGCCTCGCCGCGGCCGTCGACGGGGCTGTAGCGGAGCAGCACGGCGTAGGTCTCATCGAGCGCGTGGGTCGCTTCCGGGCTGGGGCGGCCGTCGCGGCCATGGGCCATGGCGGGCCAGTCCTGCTCGATGGCGGCCTTGAGGTAGGTGTTGATTGTGCCGTGCAAGGCCGAGCCGGTGTCGTCGGGTAGGCTCTTAGCGAGGCGATAGATGGTCACGGCTGCGCTGGCTTCTTGGGTGACCAGCGATTCGGCGGCGTTGAATTTCTCCCAAACCACGGTAACGGCGAAGGCGAGCAAAACGGCGTAGGCCGCGCCGATGGTGTTGAACTTGGCGCTGGCGACTTCGTTGTTGGCCCGCAGACTATTGATCCCGAAATGGCGGCGGACGATTGCGTGCGCGGCGACTGCGACAAGGGGCAGAACGACCAGGAAAATAAGGCTGGAGAGCCAGAGCGGGGCTTGGGCGAAGAACAAGGGGCTTGCCTACGGTGGAACGGTTGGAGAAGCGCGCCGATCATAAACGCGGTATGGGGTGTCGGTTAATGGGAAGCAAGGCCAGGGCCTCTGCCCAGGGGGGGCTCGTAGCCCTTGAACGTCGAACCTGGTGGGTGTTCTGCCCGCACCACCTCGATCTCCGGTGCCACGCGCGATGTCACCTTGCCACGTCGGCGTCGTTTGCCAGCCTTGCCGCCACGCTTTGGCTCCGTCGTCTTATCCATGCCGCTCGGCTTGATGGGGTCAATCCCGGCAAAGGTACGTATTGCGACATAGGGTTCATCGCAGTGAGCGTCGCTGGCGTGGATAAAGATTCCTCGGCCTCCAGGCGGTCGGACTGGGTCGATGTCGGGCTGTAGGCCTGTTCCAGGTGCCACAAGGCTCGCGGAGGCGGCGTCTTGCGCCTTCGAAAGTCCGATTTCTGGTCGGTGCAGCGCCGTCCCCCCAATCTACGACCTCAGAAAATGGCTCGCTTTGGGGGACGAGAAATGCATGGATCATTTTACAAAACAGCGGCCTATGCGAAATCTGATGTCGCAATACGTACCTTTGCCGGGATTGACCCCGGCCTGGCGGAATTTGAGCGGGATCTGATCCGCACGCGAACCGGCGAAGGCCGCGCGCGCACGAAGCATGGGCGCTATACGGCGGAAATGCTGGAGTTTCGGCGGGATATCGCGGAGGAAATGCGGCTGACGCGGGCGTTGCTGAAGGATTTGGGGTGAGCAACCGTCACGTGCGGTCGCTGGTATCGTCCTGGCGGTATGACCATTGTAAATAATGTATACATTTGCGTCATTTTGTCATAGTGGCTACATTAACCGTCCATCTGATGAACGGTCGGCTAAAAGTTTGGTGCAACAGATTTTGAGGAGCTATCAATATGCGTCGTTCTTTCAATAAGGCATTAAAATATCTGGCAATTCTGGGAGTGGTAGCATCCCTGCCTGGTCTTTACGTATCCAGCGCAATGGCTGCCCCGCTGTATAACGTTCCGATTGAGGTTACCGGCACGTTTAGCGACGGCACACTGCTTAGCGGAACCTTCTCGCTCAACATTTACGGTTACCTGAACCCTGGCTGGGAATTTACGACCACGGCCGGCACGGCGCTCGACAATTCAACGCCGTTTCCGGGAAAGACCTTCATTTCCGGTATCGACCTCGCCGGGACGACTGGCGGGCCGAACCCGACAAAGGTCAGCGCCAGCGACTATTTCTCTCAGCTGCTGCTCGATATGACCTTTCAGCACCCGCTGACCATGCCCGGCTTGGACCCGTTTGTGCTCGATGGCAGCTACTCCCAGTCGCCCAATTCGGCTGAGTGTTATCCTTATGCGTGCTACGGTTATCCCGCCGTAGATACGCCAGGTAAGGAGCGGATTCTGGTTAGCGGCTATGCCTACGTGCCTGAGCCGGCTTCTATGGCGCTGCTCGGCACCGGCCTGTTGGGCGTCGGTCTTATCCGCCGCAAGCGCGCCTGATAGCTGCTGACGTAATTCTGCCGGATGGGCGGCACTTCGTGGTGTCGCCCATTCTTTTTGTGCGTGGCCCGTGCGACCTTATCCGAGACAAGAGGTCGGGTGCGGACGATTTCGGCTCAAAACAATTATAAATTGGGTTATGCTGAGCGTGTGGTGAGGAATCAGTGACGTTACGTCGTTTGCCACTCTGGCGCGTATTTTTTAGTTCTTTTCGGGCCCTTTGGGACGCCAGAGAGCTTCGGCACCTTCGGAAGCTTATGCCAACAACGCCCCGGATGTGGGTGCCGGAGGCTCATGGTAGAATCCGGCCGGAGAACGATGCAGAATATGTGGGTCGGCTGAGGCAACTTGCCCTTGAACGCTTCCCGCAGGGCAGGCGCAACGGTTTTGCTGGTTTTGCGTCGAAAAGAAGTTACCAATAACCTCTACCTCTGAAAGCGACCATCGCCCGCCTACGCCGCCTTCAGTACCCGTGCCACCGTCGCCGGGTGCCAGCCCTACGCCGCCCCGCCCATCAGTCTGTAGACGCTGGAGCGAGCAACCCCGAGCTGCTTGGCAATCGCGGCCGGACCCATGCCTTGCGCGCGCATGGCGGCGACTGTGGCGGCGTCGATGGAAGGTTTGCGCCCGGTGTACTTCCCTTCCCCTTTGGCCTTGGCGATGCCTTCCCGCTGGCGCTCCAGCATGATCTCGCGCTCCCATGCGGCGACCCCGGCGAGGATGGTCAACATCAGCTTGGCGGTCGGATTGCGAGTGTCCAGGCGCTCGCCGCCCATCGACAGGATGACGACCCCGACGCCGCGCCCGGTCAGCTCGTCGACGATCTGGAGCAGCTGCGCCGTGCTGCGCGCCAGCCGGTCCGGCTTGGTCACGACCAGGACATCCCCATCGCGGGCGAACTCTAGAGCGGCATCGAGCTGAGGGCGCGCGCCGATGCTGCTGGTCTGCTCGGTGAACATCTTTTCGGCTCCGGCGGCGACCAGGTCGCGGACCTGCGCGTCGATGCCTGCGGTCTGGTCGGTGGTGCTGGTGCGAGCGTAACCGATGAGCATGTCCGTCTCCGATGTCCGATGTCCGATTAGAGTCTGGATGTTCATCGTATATACGTCCGAAAACGTCAAAGTAATCCTAATCGGACGGAAAAACCCTATCGGACGGTATGGCCTGGGACGTCCTGCTAGAGCTTGCCCTAATCGGACACAGGGCCAAGCGCGCTTGGCCGTCACCGCGCCGGATGCTGTACCGCCGCCGCTGTCGCCGCACCACTGGTGCAATGGTGCATGGGCACCATCTCTGACCAC
>CAINEA010000374.1 GCA_903847525.1 uncultured Acetobacteraceae bacterium
ACCGATTCGGCCTGACTGCGCGGAACCAGGCGCTGCGCCATCGTTGCTGGGTGCCTCAACCCTGCCTTCAAGCCAGCCTGAACACGGAGTTGGCGCTCCCCCCCCTGGGAGATAACTATTGTTATTGCAGCCGGGTGAGGAGCCGGTAAGTTCGAGCTCCGGGCCGTGATCAGGTTCAATTTCTTTGTTACAACCGGACCGCTGGTTGGCGTGACGGGGGTTGGATCAGCAGCGGCGATGGATCGGGGCGGTTTGTCCGAGTTCGTATTGCGATTATGTTGAATAGTAAAAAATTGCCGTGCGCCAAGCAAATCGTCCTTTGCCGCTCGAATGTGCTGGCTCGATAAGATAATATAAAAGTGGTTAGACCCGAGGCGGGTGTGTTGGTTTCACCCAATAGTAATTCAATGTGTATCGTTTGCGTGGACGATGACGACGATGTCCGGTCTGAGTTGCTGGAGTTTCTGCTTGGGTTGGAGCTGAACGTTCGCGCGTTCCGCAGCGCCAGGGAGGCTTTGGCCGACATAGTGTCCGACCCGACGATCACCGTTCTGTTGGCTGATCTGACCATGCCGGACATGGATGGGCTGGAGTTGCTGGCGCGTGTCCAGGAATTGCGGTCGGACGATGCGGCCGTCGAGGGAGTTATTTTGACCGGACGACCCACATTCCCGCTGATTGACGGTGGCGCCCGGCATGTTCTGCACAAGCCCGTGCGGTTCAAACCGCTGCTGGATGCACTTGTGGATGCCCACGAGGCTGCGGTGGCCCGCCGGCAGAAATCCAGAAGCATTGCATGAGCGGCGCCGGCGGCTTTGCCGCGGGCCTAAGATCCTGGTCACGGCGCCTACTGGGACGGGACCTGTTGGCAGCGGTCCTGGTTTTGGCGCTGGTGTGTGCCGCCGTCTATGGCGCCTATCGCGTGGTGGCCGCACGAACCGAGGATGAGGCGGTGGCGGGTGCGGTCAATGTCGCCGAACGCGACGCGCGCATCCTGGTTGAATACTGGTCCAACGTTCAGGACCGGGTGACGCGCCTGCAGATCATGGCAAATTCCGTCACTCTGGCGCAAGTCAATGGTGACCACACCGGGATGCAACGGGCGCTCGACACTTTGAAAGCAGCGCTGTCCGTCTCCCTGCGTGGCTTCGTCGTGGCGGCGGCGGTTGATCCGCGCGGCTTCGTGATGTGGTCCACCCAGCCTGCCATGGACCTGCCGATCGACGTGAGCGACCGGGAACATATCCAGGCGATCCTGAAACAGGGGCAGGAAACATTCGTCGGCCAACCCGTGGTCGGGAGAGTCTCCGGCCAAAGGACCATCCAGTTCGCTGCCGCCCAGCGGTCTGACGATGGGGCACTGATCGGCGTGGACGTGGTGAGCTTCGATCTCACGCGGGCGTTAGAGTTGGAGAAGCGGCTCACCCATCGCAGCCGGGATCTGATCACCCTGGTTCGTGGCGATGGCATGCTGCTCGCCAGCAGCGTGAGCCAGGGTGTCGGCATGAAACTGCCCAGCCTGACGGCGCCTATCCCGCGGGACGACGGCGGCACGGTCCTGTTTGCCCGTCGCGCGAGCCGGATCGACGGAGTGCGACGGATCTTCGTGCGCATGCCCGTGCCGGACAGCGATCTAAGCGTTGCTGTCGGGCTCGACGAGGAGACCGCGCTGGCTTCCGCGATGCATTTTCAGCGCCGGCTGCGCATCGGGGCGTACCTGTTCTGCCTGATGGCCGCGCTTTTGGTAGGCGCCGCAGTGATCGTCTTTCGCCTGGCGCGCAACGCCGACGCCAAGGCCTCGCGAGAGGCCCTGCTGCACCAGATCGCCGACCGTTCGCACGATATCATCGGCGTTCTGGACCATGATTTCCGTTACCTGTTCGTGAACGATTCCGTCCAGGCCCTGCTCGGCGTCGCCGCTTCCGAACTGATCGGCCAGCCAGCAGGTGGCCTGGTGCTGCCGGAATACCGGAAGGCGGTCATCGCCAAGCTCCGGTCGCTTTCCGGAACCGACGATTCCTACCGCGTGACAGCCCCCTTTGCGCACCGGGACGGAGGAGAAATCTGGCTCGAATATGATATTTGCCATATCCGGCTGCCGGGTTCGGATCCCGCCGGCCAGGACGGGTAGTTTTTCATTGGCCGCGACGTATCTGCCCGCAAGACCGTGGAAACGGAGCTGGCGCGCGTGCACGAGGACCTGAGCACCCTGGCGCAAACCGGGCCGGGCACCCTGTATCGCGTCCTGATGACCGAGAAGGGGCCCGGCCAGATCCTGTACTCGTCTCGAAACGTGAAACTGCTGCTTGGCTACGACGATGCGGTATGGCGCGCGCCGGGCTTCGTTCTATCCCATATCCATCCGGACGACCTGGCGAAGAACAATCAGTTCGTAGCGGACCTGCGTCGCCATGGAACGGCTGTGGCGGAGTATCGCGTGCTGCACCAGGAGGGGCATTACGTGTGGATCCGCGATACCGCGACCAGCAAGGCCCAGGCGGACGGATCCTATCTGCTATCCGGCTTCGCGCAGGACGTCACCCGGGAAAAGGCGCAGGCCGCCCAGCTGGACCAGGCCCGCCGGTTGCTCAGCCTCGGCGAACTGGCCTCCGGCCTGGGGCATGAACTTGGCCAGCCATTGATGGCGATCAGCCTGGCGGCGGAAAACGGCCGGCTCGCCCTGCAGCGCGAACCGGCGCGGATAGAGCTGGCACGGAACAAATTCCACCAGATCCTGCGCATGACGGAGCGCGCCGGCAACATCATCGACAGCATGCGCACGGTTGGGCGCGCGGAAAGCGGTATCAGCTCGTGGTTGAACCTCTCGGACCTTGTGGCCGACATCATGGGTGTGATGGAGGATCGGCTGCACCGGGAAGCGATTCATATCCATGCGGACGTACCGTCCACCCTTCCCAAGGTGATGGTGGCGCCGATGCTGTTTCAGCAGGTGCTGATCAATCTTCTGGCCAATGCCTGCGACGCGTATGCGAAGGCGCCGGTACATCCCACAGGGGAGAAAACCATCCGAATAGAAGGACATGCCGAGGACAACTGGGTCAGGCTGCGCATCATGGACCAGGCTGGAGGGGTGCCCGCGGCGGTGATCGAGCATATTTTCGATCCGTTCTTCACCACCAAGGGACGGGACAAGGGTACCGGCCTGGGTCTCTCGATCTGCTATGGCATCATCCGTCAGGCCGGTGGAACGCTTGGCGTCCACAACGCCCGTGGCGGCGCCGTGTTCGAAATCCTGTTGCCGGCATCCGGGGGCGCCTCGGGCCGCGTGGCCGGATCCCATGCGGCATGATTCTGCGGGAAAAGACATATAAAGAGCGATCAGTCGTCGTTTAATGCGGCGTGTTTGCCGGTGCAGCGAACCAGCATTTGCCGAGGAATGATACTGGACGAATTCAGCCTGGCTGGAATCGCGAAGCGATCATAGGGTGATGAAATTGCTCGTTAGAATACAGCCAGAGGGTTTTCATTCTTCGTGAAAACTCTCTGCCACGGGTTGGCTTCGGCGGCCTCGCCCTCGATCGATCCCGGCAGATCGGATGCGTGATCGTACTTCAGATCCAGACCGGTGAACATGTAGCCTTGCCCGCGCGCCGAGCGGATGACTGGCATTCCGTGCGTACGATGCTCGATCATCTTGCAGATCCGCGACAGAAGATTGTCGATTGAACGATCCTTCGGCCTGAACGGACGATGGAGAACCGCGGTCGACAGGTCGCTGCGGGTGACCACAGAAGGGCTGTGCTCGATCAATATCATCCGCGCGCGGAATTCGGTCACGGGCATCCGCACCAGGGTCCCGACGGGTCGCCCCTGCCGGTTCAGCGCGGGAGTGTGGTCGTGCATGGCCTAGCGCTCCTGCACCGCCCGGCTGGCTGCTGCCTCGGCCAGGCTTCGGACAGGCAGCAAAACCAGGTCGATATGGATCGACCGATCGGCCAGGACAGAGTCGATGTACTCGCTGAGCCAGGAAGACTTCACGACATAAGCCAAGTCCCGGGACCGATCCGGGGCCGGCAGATCCTCCAGGCCGGCGTTCGCCTTCTCATGCTGTCGGTGATTTTCTGGCTGCTGAAGCGTCAGCCCCTCCACTTTAGAGGCCGGATGTCATTTGTGGTGGCAACGAGTGCCCTGATTTGGTTATTGTTTTAAAGCCATGGTAAACACGAGGTTATGGAGATGGCGCTCGTGAGGCTGTTTGCGGGACGGCTATACCGCGTATCGTTCAGAATGTGGGTTGTAGCGGTGCTCTTCCTGGCCATTGGTGCGCGCGCGGAAGCAGCGGAACTCCATGGCGTGGAGATGCCGGACACCCAGGCGATTGCCGGAACCCAGTTGCATCTCAACGGCATCGCTGTGCGAACCTATTCCTGGCTGCGCGTGAAGATCTACGTGGCTGGCCTGTACCTGGAACGGGCGACGAACGACGCGGAGCAGATTCTGCGGTCAACCGACAAGAAGCTCCTAAAAGTAAAGTTTCTGCACGATGTGGATGTCGAACAGGCGCGGGATGCCTGGCGGGAGGGGTTCGAGAACAATTGCCGTCCGCCCTGCCACCTCTCGCCAAGCGACATAGCCCGTTTCCTTGGCAACGTGCCTGCAATGCGGGCCGGCGACGAGACCGTCATGGTCTTCGCACCGGGGGGCCTCGAGATCGTTACCAATGGCCACTCCATGGGCCGCATTTCCGACCGCATGTTCGCGACGGCCGTGCTGGCGACGTTCATTGGCCCGGACCCGCCAACGGTGCAGTTGAAGGCCGGATTGCTCGGGCTCGCGAAGTAGATCCGTTCGATGCCGGGCCGGCCCGTGCATCTCCGGCAATGATCTGTTCGTCGCGTTGCGTGTCGGGGATCCACGTTTTCCGTGGCTGGAGCCTTCGGCACGCCAGGAAGGGTTCTATTTTTCGTCCGCCGGTGAGCCTATACGTTCACGATCCACGGTCGTTCGCGAACTCCGAGCGGCTGTTTGCGCATGAAAGCGCGGCGCGCTCGGGTGCACCGTTCCGCTTGCAGCCCAGACAAGTTCCGCCGCAAAGCCGACGACGGGCATAGAATATCCGTTATTCAGATTTGCGTAAGACATGCTAGATAGGATACGAATGCGGTTTATTTCATATTTTGAGTGTCAGCGGTTTCAGGATGAAAAAGAAACTTCGCAAGCCAATCCAGTTTTCCGCCCTGCCCTTTCGTATGGGTGAAAACGGCCAGACCCAGATCATGCTGCTGACGTCCCGCGAAACGCGTCGCTGGGTCATTCCGAAGGGCTGGCCGATCAAAGGGCTGAAAGCTCGCGAAGTGGCCGAGCGGGAAGCATTCGAAGAATCCGGCCTGGTCGGGAAAATTCTCGGTAAACGTCCGGTGGGAGCCTATCACTACGAAAAGCGGATGGCCGAGACGTCGCTGCTATGCGAGGTGCGGGTCTTTCTGTTCTGGGTCGATCGTCAACTGGACGACTGGCCGGAGAAGGAACAGCGGGATACCCACTGGTTCAGCCCATCGGAAGCCGCTGCCCTGGTGGACGAGGGTGGCTTGGCGGAATTGATGCGAGTGGTCGCCGGCGCGGAACCGACGGCCAGGCGCCCCCGTCCGTAAATCGGCCGCACTATCTCGGTGGCCGCGCGCACCGCGCAATCGGTCATCCCCGTCGGCGTGAATCCGTGACGCATGACCATGCATCAGGCTGGGATCGCATAGTGACAAAGATAGGTTCCATCGCAACCTGCCAACTTCCTGCCGTAAATCGCATTTATGGAGCGCCATAGCGACGTTGGATCGGAGAGGCACTTGGTTGGCGATTTCGCCCTGACCCTATTCATTTCGCCGACGCGTGCCGGCCTTTGGCTCGGCCTCCTGCTGCTCGCCGCCTGCGGCGGCAACGGGCAATGGGACGGCAGACGCGGCTACGACGGCAGTGGCGATTATGGTTACGACATCAATGCCTCCCGGGCCAGCGCCCGTTCGTACCGTGCCCACGCCGCCCGTTCCTACCTGGCGCCGGGCCCCGCCATAGATCCCTGGGGCCCGTATATCCAGGAGGCCGGTACCAGATTCGCCGTACCCGAGCGTTGGATCCGGGCGGTCA
Organism: uncultured Acetobacteraceae bacterium; assembly: GCA_903847525.1. Lineage (GTDB taxonomy): Bacteria > Pseudomonadota > Alphaproteobacteria > Acetobacterales > Acetobacteraceae > PALSA-911. Next base: position 6,103 of record CAINEA010000374.1, read on the forward strand.
TGCACCAGGAATCCGGTGGGCAGCTGGTGCGCGCCGACAGCTCGCTGACCACGTCCTGGGTTGGCGCGATGGGGCTGATGCAGGTGATGCCGGCGACTTATGGCGGCCTGTCATCACGATACGGCCTGCGCGACGATCCCTATGAGCCGCATGACAACATCATGGCTGGCACCGCGTATCTGCGCGAGATGTACGACGTCTACGGCTCCCCCGGGTTTCTGGCCGCGTATAATGCCGGGCCGCGGCGGTTAGAGGATTATCTGGTGCGCAACAAGGAGTTGCCGCTGGAGACACGGCGTTACGTGGCCAAGATTGGCCCGAACATTACCGGGGTGGAGCCGCAGAAGCCGTCGGGCGCGACGCAGTTCGCGATGTATCAACTGCCGATCAACATTCCCGCCGGGCCGCGCTATCCCGGCCGCAACAATGGGCCGCAAAACCCGGTGGCGTTGGCGGATAACCGGCGCAGCCCGTCGGCGAACGATCGCAGCGTGCAGGTGGCGGCCCTTGCCTCCCCCTTGCCGATCCCGCCGCCGCAGGCGCCGCAGCCACCGACGCAGGCCCCGGCCCGGGCGTCGGGCGGGTTTCATCTGATTACCCCGGCGATGGCCGATACGATGCCGGCGCGGCAGTTGGCCAATTCCGGCAATGCCTGGGCCATTCAGGTGGGGGCTTACGGCAACGAAAGCCAGGCCCGCAGTGCGGCAGAGACGGCGCGCGGGCAGGCGCATGACCTGCTGGGCGCGGCGCGCCCGGTGGTTGGCGCCGTGCATCAGGCCAATGCCACGCTGTACCGCGCGCGGTTGGCGGGTCTGTCACGCGATACCGCGATGCAGGCCTGTTCCCGCCTCGCGAAGTCGCACAATGCCTGCATTGTGCTGTCGCCGGAATCGCAGAGCTAACATCCCCGCTTCATCCGGCGCGGGGTTCACAGCGTCGCGGTTTGGGGGGTAGTTTGCGCCCGTAGTTTTGGGAGCAAGCGAATATGGCTGGTTTGGTTGAAGGCAAGGTTGTGGTGGTCACCGGCGCAGGTGGCGGCATCGGGCGCGAGATCGCCATTATGATGGCCAATGAAGGCGCCAAGGTGATCATCAATGACCTCGGCGTGTCCGTGACCGGGGAAGGTGGGTCTGCCACCCCGGCCGAGCAGACCAAGGCGATTATCAACCAGCGCGGCGGTGAGGCGGCGATCGTAGATGAGCGGGTCAAGCGGCGCCAGAAGCCTGCCCGTGGCGGACGCCGCTGATGGCGCTGCCAGAGGTTCGGACGCGGCGGCAAGCGCCGGGACGTTCTCGCGAAGGCAGTAGAGCATTGGACAATTCTCGA
>CAINEA010000375.1 GCA_903847525.1 uncultured Acetobacteraceae bacterium
CCGTTACGGCCATCGCCGCGGGGACATTGCCCCCGACGGCGCGCGCCTATGTGCTGGAAGGTGGCCCGATCGGGCATTGCAGTTTCCTGGCGGTGCCGTTCAATGCAGCCCATCGCGAGGGCGCGCTGCTGCTGGCGAATTTTCTGCTCTCCCCGGAAGCCCAGGCCCGCGCCTCCGATCCGCGTTTCCTCGGCGTGCCCACGGTATTGGCGATGGATCGCCTGAGCGCCGACGATTACGTGTTTTTCGACGCGGTTCCACGCGCTCCCAATCTGCTGTCGGACGCCGAACGCGGTGTACCCCTCCGCGAGCCGCACACTTCCTGGGTTCATCTGATCGCCGAGACTTGGGATAGACGCTACGGCGCTTAAAGGCGCGCGGAGTCGGATCAGCCGGGCCGGATCAGGCGGATTCGGGGAGGTCGGGCAGGGGATGGCCGAGGTATGTTTCCAATACCGCGCGCGCCGGGCCGTCGGCGATCACGCGGCCTTCCTTCATCCACATCACGCGCGAACACCATGAATGCACGATTTCCGCGCTGTGGCTGGACAGCACCAGAATTTCGGCGCCGCGCACCATATCCTCCAGGCGCACGCGCGCCTTCTCCATGAAGACGGCATCGCCGGCGAGGATCCATTCGTCCATTAGAAGGATCTGTGGCCGTATGGCGGTAGCCAGGGCGAAGCCGAGCCGAACCACCATGCCGGAACTGTAGATCCGCACCGGCAGTTCCATGAAATCGCCGAGTTCGGCGAATTCCTGCACGTCTTCTTCCAGGCGGCGCAGGTCGGCGGCGCTGAGGCCATTGTACAGCCCGCGCAGGCGGATGTTCTCCCGCCCCGTGAGGTCCATGTTCATGCCCAGGTTGGGATCGAGCAGGGCATTGACGCTGCCTTGCACCCGCATGCGCCCCATGACCGGCTCATATATTCCGGCCAACACCCGGAGCAAGGTCGTCTTGCCGGCGCCGTTGGAGCCGACCAGGCCGAGCCGGTCGCCACTGCTAAGGGAGAAGGACAGGTCGCGCAGCGCCTGCACAACGATGCGGTGAGACTGGTCCTGTGCCACCCGGCCGGATGCGGCGGCGACAACGGTTTTCTTCAGGCTGCGGCTGGAGCCGTGATAGAGCGGAAAGAATACCGAGATGTCCTGCACCTCGATCCGGGCATTGCCGTGCCGGTTCATGCCAGGAGCCTCATTGCCTGGTGCCTCATAACCAGAAGGCCAACCGGCCGCGAGCGCGCACGAAGAATGCCCAGGACACCGCGCACAGCAGCAGGGTGAAGACACATACTGACAGCCAGACCAGGCCGGAAACGGGCTCGCCGAGCAATGGGCCGCGCATGATTTCCAACAACGAATAGAATGGGTTAAGTGGCAGGTAGACCGCGGCCTTGCCGAGTTGCTCGGGCTTCCAGATCACCGGGCTGACGAAGAACAGGATCTGCATCACACTGCCGACGATCGGTGCGACGTCCCGGAAGCGGGCGCAGAAGGCGCCCAACAACACGGTTACCGCCAGCGCATTGACCAGCCAGACGGCGAATGCCGGGATGGTCAGCAGCAGGCCCCAGCCTGGCCACATGCCGAAATAGGCATACACGGCGAAAATGACGACGACGTTGTGCCCCATCACGGCGACATTGCGGACCACGCAGCGCATGGCGTGCAGCACAAACGGCATCCGGACCGAGCGCACCACGCCGTCGACCATGGTAAAGCAGGTGCAGCCCTCGGACACGGTGGTGAAGATGAACGACCACAGGATCTGCGAAATCGCCAGAAACGGCAGGTATTCGCGCAGCGACATCTTGAACAGCGTCGAGTAGAGCACGCCGAGTGCACCGACCAGCACGGCGGTGGACAGCGTCAGCCAGAACGGGCCGAGCATCGAGCCGCGATAGCGCAGGCGGATGTCGAACCAACCGAGCATCCAGGCGAGACGCCAGAGCTTGGAGCCCTCGACGACATCGGCGATGGCCAGGCGGTTGCGAGCCGAAAAAGACATGTCGGCGTCGAACGCCATCACAGCGTCTGGCTTAGTCAGGCTGAGGCCATCCTGCGGGCCTGAGTCTGGCGCAACCAGGGGAGGGGCGGAAGAGCTCATCGGGACTGGGTTCATTCGAAGCGGGCCGATAGCCGATCCGCGGGCCGGGGGCAACCCGCCGCGCCGCTCGGGCCTTCGCCGGCGGGCGATGCGGATGAATCCGCGGGGGATGGAAGCGGGCTGGATCACGGGATCGAACCAACTCGCATGACAGCGGCGGGAAAGCGGCTGTAGTATCATGGCATGCCAAAACTCCCGTCCTTCCGCCGTATCGTGTTCTTGGGTCTCGGCCTGTTTCCCGCTTGTGTTGCCGTCGGTCTGGCAGCGCCTGGACCGCTGCCATCGGATTCTACGCCGGGTGCCTATACCGGTGCGGTGGGGGCCTATCTGGATGCGCGCTTTGCCGCTGCCCAGGCAGAATCCGATCAGGCGGCCGGCGCCTATTTGCGCGCTCTGGAGGCAGATCCGAACAGCGCGGAACTGCTGCAGGGCGCATTCGTGTCCAGCCTGCTCAGTGGCCGGCCCGAAGCGGTGACCCTGGCCCGAAGGCTGCCGGGCAACCAGGAAGCGCAATATTTGTTGGCCGGCGTTGACGCCCGCGCGGGACGTTGGGACGAGGCACGGCAACGCTTCCAGGCGATGCCGCGCCAGGGTCTGACGCAATTGCTGCAGCCGCTGCTGGTTGCCTGGACCGAACAGGGCGGTGGGCACACCGACGAGGCGCTGGCGACCCTCCGACCGTACGCCGACGGCAAGACATTTCGCGGGATCTACGTGTTGCACATGGCAATGATCGCCGATCAGGCCGGGCGGACCAGCGAAGCGGAGCGACTTTACGCACTGGCGCGCACCTTGTTCTCACCGAACAATCTGCGGCTGGAGCAGGTCCTGGCGAGTTGGGAA
>CAINEA010000376.1 GCA_903847525.1 uncultured Acetobacteraceae bacterium
CGGCTGTCTCTTCGGCGGCCCGATCACGAATGGCGGGGTGACGATCGGCAGGATCGACAGGCCGCGCAGCAAGGGCTTCATCGGCAGGTCGGTCCGCACCGCCAACAGCGCGAACGCGCAACCGAGCAGCGTTGTAACGGCCCCGACCAGGACTGCCACCGCGAGTGAATTCAGCGCCACGCCAGAGGCCCCGCCGGTCAGGCAGCCGGGGCTCCAGATCGAACCGGCGGTCAGCTTGGTCAGGAACAGGGCCGGTGCGAACGATCCGCCATCGTCGCGAACCGCCGATGCCAGCACGCAGACGATCGGGTAGAGTACAAACAGCAGCAGCGAGCCGCCGACCAGCAGCAGCGACCCGGTGACAAAACTCTGCCCGGTGCCGTAGCCGCGCCGCGCCAGTCCCCTTGCCAGCCAGGCGCCGCAGGCCAGGGCGTAGGCCAGCGCGCCCCAGCCTAGCGGCGGCACGTGCGGCGCACCGGAAATGCCGATCCCACTCGATAGCAGAACCAGCCACGCCAGACCGAAGGCGCCCGCAGCGATTTGCCAGAAAGGCCGGTCGACGCAAGCCAGGATCAACGCCAGCAGCAGCGGCCAAAGCCAGATCCGGCCGCTATGGCCGGCTTCCCAAACAGGGCCCTGCCCGATTTCCGTGCCGGCGTACCAGGGCAGGACCGTTATGCTTGCCACTCCCAGAACGAGCCAGGCCCAGCGCATCCGCACCGGCGGGGTTATTTCGTCGCCGATTTTACCTCCGTGCTCCAGCGGGCCAAAAGCCGTTTGCGTTCGGCGGAGGAGCCGTATTTGGCGAAATCATAGGCGATCAGCTTGATCTTGCTCAGATCCGGCGCCTCCTTCGGGATCGGCGCATCGGCGTTGGAGGGGACTTGATAACTGCGGTTAGCGGCACCGATCTTCTGCGCGTCGGCGGTCAGCGCCCATTCGTAGAACTTGCGTGCCTCATCGCCGTTCTTGCCGCCCTTGATCAGGCTCATGGAGCCGATCTCGAAGCCGGTTCCCTCGCAAGGCGAAACGACCTGCACCGGCTTGCCGCGGATCGCCACGTCGATCACGTCATGCTGGAAGGCGATCCCGATCATGGTCTCGCCCATGCCGGCTGCCTGCGCCGGCGCAGCGCCGGCCTTCGTGTATTCGTTGATGTTGGCGTGCAGTTTTTTCAGGTAGACGAAGGCCTCGTCCTCGCCCATCAGCTGCACGAACGTCGCCAGCGCCGTCCAGGCGGTGCCGGAGGAATTGGGATCTGCCATCTGCACCTCGCCCTTGAATTCCGGCTTGATCAGGTCGGCCCAGCAGGCGGGGGGCGTGAGGTTGTGGGATCTCACCTCCTCGGTGTTGTAGCCGAAGCCCAGTGCGCCGAGATAAATCCCGACCGTGCGGTATTTCGCCCGTTCCGCCTGCTCCTTGGCCCACGGACGCAGCTTGTCGAGGGATGGGGAACGATATGCCTCGGTCAGGCCCTCTTCGGCCGCCTGAAGATGCGGATCGCCGGTGCCGCCCCACCAGATATCGGCCTGCGGGTTGTCCTTTTCGGCGCGCAGGCGGGCGTAGATCTCGCCGGCGCTCATGCGGACCATCTGCACGCGAACGCCGGTCTGGCGCTGATACTCCGTCGTCATCGCGCGGCACCAGTTTTCGTCGACGCCGCAATACATAACCAGTGTCGCCTCGGCACAGGCCGGGCCGGAGATACCCAGCAGGCATAGCAGGGCGAACGTCAGCCGCCGCGTCAGTGTTTTGATCATGTGTTTCCTCCTGGGCATCGTGTCGTATTTGGACAAATCAGGCGCATGATCCAATCACGTTGGCAATCCGCTCAATGCCACGGCCAGTGCCAAATTTGCGCGGCCAAGGCGCGCATAGGTCAGCGGATCGGCCCGCGCGGGGTCCTGTTCGGCCTCCACGACCAACCAGCCGGAGTAGCCGGGAAGCTCGGCCAGGACAGCGGGAAAATCGATGCCGCCATCGCCGGGAACGGTGAACACCCCGGCGATCACGGCGTCCAGGAAGCTGCTATCCGCCGTCAGTTCCTGGGCCATTATCGCGGGACGGATATCCTTGCAATGAACATGACGGACCCGCCGATGATGACGCCGTGCCAGCGCCACCGGATCGGCGCCGGCAAACGTCGCGTGCCCGGTGTCCAGCAGCAGAGCCAGACTCTCACCCGTCAACGCCATCAGCCGGTCGATCTCCTCCCCGGTCTGCACGATCGTGCCCATGTGGTGGTGAAAGGCAATCGTCAGCCCCTCGCTGCGCACCGCCTCCGCGAGTTCAGTCAGGCGGCGGGCAAACCGGGACCAGCCGGCCTCGGGCAGCACTGGGCGGCGCGACAGCGGCGCGCTCCGGTCGCCATGAATGGCGTTGGACATCTCCGCCAGGATCAGCACCTCGCAGCCAAGGGCGCGCAGCAGGTCGAGATGCGGGCGCATCGCCACCATTTCGGCGGCGGCGTCGTGTTCCAGCAGGTGCGACGAGTACCAACCCGAAACCAGCGCCAGCTCATGCCGTGCCAGAACCGCCCGCAACGCATCCGGCTCGCGAGGGAATTTATGCCCAAGCTCGATCCCCTCGAACCCGGCCGCACGCGCTTCAGCCAGGCAGGTTTCCAGCGGCGTCACGCCGCCAAGCTGCCGTAAATCATCGTTCGACCAGGCGATCGGATTGGTTCCCAGGCGGATCGTCAAGCGCGTGCCGCCTGATAGGCTGCGCGCGCCGCCCGGACCTGCTCCCGGTCGGACACCTCGGGAACCGCCACATCCCACCAGGCGCCCCCGGCCTCGGTGCTGGCAACCGGATCCGTCTCGATCACGATCACCGTTGTGCGCGCGGCCGTCCGGGCGCGGCGGACCGCGTCCTCCAGCGCGGCAAGGTCGGTCGCTGTTTCGGCAATGGCGCCGAGTGCGGCCGCATGGGCGCGCAGATCCACCCCGTGCGGAACCAAATTATTGAAGGCCGCCCCGCCGGTCGCCTGCTGCAACCGGTTGATGCAACCGAAACCGCCATTGTCCAGCAGGATGACCGTCAATTTCAGCCCCGTCGCGACCGAGGTGGCGATTTCGGAGTTCATCATCAGGTAGCTGCCGTCGCCCACCATCACGATCACCTCGCGCGACGGGTCGGCCATCTTCACGCCCAGGCCGCCGGCGATCTCATATCCCATGCAGGAATAGCCGTATTCGAGGTGATAGCTACCTGGCCCATCGGCCGGCCACAGCTTGTGCAACTCGCCAGGCAGCCCGCCCGCGGCACAGACCACGACCGAGCGATCTGCCGCGCCGCGCCGCACTGCGCCGATCACCGCGGCATCGGACGGCAATCCCGTGCGGGTGCCGCCGGCCAATGCGGCAGCGGCGGTAGGCTGCCAGACCTCCCGCCAGGCTGCGACTTGCTTCCTCCAGCGTGCCGGCGCGCGGTGGGAGCCCATGGCCGCGGTCAGTGCGGCCAAACCTTCGCGCACGTCGGCTACCAGGGGTTGGGCGTCGTGCTTGCCGGCATCGAAGGGCTGCACGTTCAGGCCGATCAGCCGGCCGCGGAACAAGGCGCGCGAGCCGGTGGTGAAATCCTGCAGCCTTGTGCCGATGGCCAGAATGACATCCGCGTTGGCGGCCGCCCGATTAGCCGCCTCGGTGCCCGTAACGCCGATGGCACCGAGATTGAGAACATGCGCGTCGGCGAGGCTGCCCTTGCCTGCCTGGGTTTCCGCCACCGGAACCCCGTGTGCCCCCGCGAAGCGCGCCAGGTCAGACTCTGCCTCGCTGTAGAACACCCCGCCACCGGCAATGATCAGAGGACATCGCGCAGCACGAAGCGCATCTGCCGCGGCAGCCAGTTCCCGCGCATCGGGCGGTGGACGGCGTGTATGCCAGATTCTCGCTGCAAAGAACGCCTCCGGCCAGTCGAACGCCTCGGCCTGGACATCCTGGCACAGCGACAACGTCACCGGCCCGCACTCGGCCGGATCGGTCAACACCTGCATCGCCCGCGGCAGCGCCGTCAGCAATTGCTCCGGCCGGGTCAGGCGGTCGAAAAAGCGCGATACCGGGCGAAACGCGTCGTTGACCGAGACCGTGGCGTCCGACCAGTTCTCGACCTGCTGCAGCACCGGGTCCGGGCGGCGGGAGGCGAATACATCGCCGGGCAGGAACAACACCGGCAGCCGGTTCACATGCGCCACCGCCGCCGCCGTCAACATGTTGGACGCGCCGGGGCCGATCGAACTGGTGCAGGCCATCATCCGCCGACGCCGGCTGGCCTTGGCGAAGGCGATCGCGACATGGGCCATCGCCTGTTCGTTATGCGCGCGGAAGGTCGGCAGCGTGTCGCGCTGGGCATACAGCGCCTCGCCCAGCGCCGCGACGTTGCCATGCCCGAAGATCGCCCAGACGCCGGCGAAAAGACGCTGGCCATTTTCGGCAAACTGCGCCGCGAGATACCGCGTCAGGGCCTGGGCAGCGGTGAGCCGGATGGTGGACATGAGGATACCTCGCTTGGATCGGCTGGCCTGGCCGGTGTTTCGCGACAAACATTTCGTATGCCGAAACTAGACCGGAACTGCCGCCCATGTCGCCCGGCACGACGGGACGGACGACACGGCGCCGCGGGGATTGCCGCTGACTCGGCCCGGCGCGACAATCCCGCCATGATTCAGATCGCAGTCATCGGCGCCGGCCGGATCGGACGCATCCACGCCGGCAACATCGCC
>CAINEA010000377.1 GCA_903847525.1 uncultured Acetobacteraceae bacterium
TCGAACTTATCGACCGCCTTCATCAGGCCGATATTGCCTTCCTGGATCAGGTCGAGGAACTGCAGGCCGCGGTTGGTGTATTTCTTGGCGATGGAGATCACCAGGCGAAGATTGGCCTCGATCATCTCCTTCTTGGCGCGGGCGCTGTCGCGCTCGCCGCGGCTGACGGTCATGTAGACGCGGCGGAATTCGCTGATCGACAGGCCGGCATCGGTGGCGACGGCGGAGATCTGGCTGCGAAGCTTGTTGATGTCGTCCGGCGCCTTGATGACGAAGACCTTCCAGCCCTTGCCTGGCAGGCGGCCGACGCGGTCCAGCCAGTTCGGGTCCAGTTCCGCGCCGTGGTAATGCTTGAGGAATTCCTCGCGGTTCACCTTGGCGTCCACCGCGATGCGCAGCAGCTGGCCTTCCAGTGCGGTCAGGCGCTGGTTCAGCTCTTTGAGCTGCTGGACCAGTTCCTCGATGCGGTTGTTGTGCAGGCGAACCTGCTCGACCTTGGCGACGAGCTCCTCGCGCAGCTTCTCGTAGCCCTTTTCCGAGCGGGCGTTCACTTCCTCGCCGGCGCTCAGGCTCTCCAGGCGCTTGTGCTGCATCTTGTGCAGCTTCTTGTACAGCGCCTCGACCTCCTCGAAGTTCGCGAGAACCTCGGGCTTCAGCTTTTCCTCCAGCGCGGAGAGGGACATGCCAGGGCCTTCGCCCTCGCCGTCATCGTCGTCGCTGTCGCCGGAGGGGGCGCCGGAGGGCGGGGTGAAGGCGGGAATTTCGGCGGGCTCGGCGCCATCGGCACCCGCGCCGACGGCTTCCGGCGGCGGCGCGCCGGCACCCTGGGTGGCTTCGAGGTCGACGATGTCGCGCAGCAGCATGCGGCCGGCCTTCAGCGCATCGTGCCAGGCGATGATGGCGCGGAAGGTCAGGGGGCTTTCGCACAGACCTCCGATCATCATGTCGCGGCCGGCCTCGATCCGCTTGGCGATGGCGATTTCGCCCTCACGTGACAGCAGTTCCACGCTGCCCATCTCGCGCAAATACATGCGGACGGGGTCGTCGGTGCGGCCGAGGCTTTCGGCGTCGACATTGCCGGTCGGGCCGTCTTCCTCCGCCTCGTCCTCGGATTTCTCGGCCTTCACCGGTGCGGCGTCGCCGTCCTCGGTTTCCTCGCCCTCGACGACCTGGATGCCCATTTCGCTGAGGCTGGCCATGACGTCTTCGATCTGCTCGGAACTGTTCTGGTCCGACGGCAGGACGGCATTCAGCTCATCGACGGTGACGTGTCCTCGCTCCTTGCCCTTGGCGATCAATCGCTTGACCGCGGCGGACTGCACGTCCAGCAACGCGGTTTCGACATCCTGCTCAATGGTCGCGGTATCGCCGCCGACAGCCGGTTTCGTTGCCATGTATTAGTGCACTCCGAAATGGACGTTTGGGCCGAAAGGGGATAGGGGGCCAAATATCTGGCCGATTTGTTGCGGTTGGGCAGGGTGACGCTGGGTCGGTTCGACAGCTCGGGTCATATGTCGGCCTCTCCCTGTTCGCCGCGGCGAAGTGCGTCACGTGCCGCGCATAGCGCGATAAGCCGTCTCTGTGCCGCCTCGTCGCCGCGTTCGGCGAACGCTTGACTGGCTGCGGCAACCTCTTCTTCCAGACGTCCCCGGTGCATCAGACCGAAAATGTGCCACCAGCCCGCTTCGGCCTCCGCCGGCATGGCGTCGGGGGCAGCGCAGGCCGGCAGCGGCACGGGAACCGCCGAAAGGGCCTGCGCGACTTCCGCCGCCAAACCCGAGTGGTGCAAGTGGGTGATCAATGCGCCGGAGTCAAGCGGATCGGCGGATTCGGACCAGTCTAGCAGGGTTGCACGGAGGCGATCGAGCGGCTCGGGCAGCGACAGATCGGCGAACGCATGGTCGACGTCGCGCAACAGGTCGGGATGGCGTAGCAGGATCGCGGTCAGGATGCGTTCGCGCTCGGCGGATGCGGCGGCCGGGGTGAAGCGGGTGCGGGTGATCGGGCGAAGGGCGGCTGGCGCGTTCCCGGCACGGAAGTTGGCGTTGCGGTTGCCGCCGGAGCGGGCAGCGCCGGTTTGGCGGCGGGCGGACCGTTCGGCGTAGAAACGATCGATCAGTACCGCGCGGTATTCGCCGGCCAGCGATTTGTCCGGGATGCGTTTCGCGGCGGCCTCCAGCCGGGCGCGAAAGGCGGCGCGTTGCTCGGGGGTGGTTTCACCGCCGTGGCGCAGCAGGTCGTAGAGCGCGTCGCCCAGGGAACGGGCGCTGTCCAGCACGGCCTGGAATCCGGCCGGGCCCTGGCTGCGCACCAGCGTGTCCGGGTCCTCGCCGGGCGGCAGGGTGGCGAGTTTCAGCGTGCGATCCGGCGCGAGCAGTTCCAGCGCGCCGTCAGCGGCCCGCGCGGCGGCCTTGGCGCCGGCGGCGTCGCCATCGAAGCA
>CAINEA010000378.1 GCA_903847525.1 uncultured Acetobacteraceae bacterium
CTCGATATCGTCGGGCGAGCGATAGCGGGCCTTCCGTCCCTGCACGTTGATGATGGTGCAGAACGAGCACTGGAACTGGCAGCCCCGCCCGGCATCGAAGCTGGACAGGCGCCCGGCGGTCCGCTCGATCCGCTCCGCCGGCAAGAACGGCTTCGGTGCGCCTTCCAGCCCCGGCAGATCGTCCATAAAATTGTACAGCGGCTTCAGCGTCCCCGCGGCCGCGTCCCGCAGCACCGCGTCCAGCCGGAACTCCGCCTCCCCGGCGAACAGCGAGATCCCCAGCGCCTGCGCCTCCAGGATGTCGGCCGGCAGTTCCGGCAACATCGCGATGCAGCCGGAGACATGAAAGCCGCCGATACAGACCTGCACGCCCTCCGCCCGCAGCCTGCGTGCGATGTCCATCGCGCGCGGAAACTGGTTGGACTGCACGCCCACCAGCGCCACCATCCCAAGCCCCCCGGCGGCCCGGATAGCGGCGGCAATCCTGTCTGGCCGGATCCGCGTGTTGGTCTCGTCATAGGCTGAAATATCGAGGTCGATATCCTCCCCCAACACACGCCGGTCCCGGCAATCGGCGGCCAGCCCATGCAGCACCGCCAGCGTGTTGGAAGGAATGGCCGAGCGTAGCCATTGAATCACGTAGCCGTCGTCGTCGTAGTGCGACGGCTTGATCAGAATGAGCTGAAAACGCCGCCCTGTGGCCGGTACGATCATCGCCTGGCTTGCCCTGACTGCCGGGTTCACCCGGACAAACGCCCTTTTGTCAGATTAATCGCCCGGGCTCGGATTGTTCAATAACTCTCTTTCCCCGCGCCCGGTTCGCGTCCGATGATTCTTCGCGCCAGGGCCGTAATATCTGTCCACTTTTTTGCGTTAAGACATTTTTTGACAAATATTACATTGACGCTCCGCGAAATTGCGATCTATAACCCACTCGGTTTTACATATTGTAACGCTTTCTTTTCACCCGGACATCTCCGGACTTCCCAGGAATAGATTCATGACGAAGCTCACCACCGCGCTGGTTCTCGTCGGCACGCTCGCCGGTCTGGCGTATCAATCGGCGCCCGCGAAGGCCGACACCAATTACGGCGCCTCGCTCGAAATTGCCGGCTCATTCAATTACGATCCCACGGGTTCGCTGTCGGCGTTCTACGGCGATCCCGGCTCGCCGACCGGACTGCCGTTCAACGGAAATTATTTTGAGACGGTCCAAGGCTCCTACAATGTCTGGTACAACCTGCCGCCGCTCGACGCCCAGGAAACCTATACCGTTTCGCTGAGCATCACGATCGACGGCCAGACCCTGATTTCCGGCAGCCAGGGCGGCATCGGTCCCATTTCGATCAACGATCTTATAACCTGCCTGCAGAATTCCTGTTTCGGCCTCGGTATCGGCCCGCAGATCATCGCGGCGGCCGAGACGCTCTTCTATACGGGTGCCTTCAGCCTCGATGGCATTGGCAGCCTCGATATCGGTGAAAGCGGCACCTATCCGGCCGGCACCTTCGCCATCGGCTCGACGATCGATCTGAACGGGCCGGACTACTTCAACGGCGCATTCTCCGGCCCGACCACCGCCACCTTCGACATCGCCATCGCGGCGGAAGTGCCGGAGCCCGCGACGATATCGGTCCTGGCAGTCGGCGCCCTGGGCCTTGGCATCGCCCGTCGCCGCCGCCAATAACACGAAAAAACCAGTAACTAAAGACCGGTAACCCGGTCGCCTAGACAAGGCCCGCGGCACATTGCCGCGGGCCTTTTTGTGCCTTCCCGGGATCGATCCGGCCCCACACGTAACTTCAGCGGCAAAGGGATTCTAGCATCGCGCCCGGTTCGCGCCGACCGGCTTTCGCGCCAGAGTAGCAAAATTTGCCCATTTTTTTGGATTGACATATTCTTTGACGAAGAATGGATTGACAGTCTATGAAATTCCGAGCTACGAGCAAATGAGATTTACATATTGTAATATCTTCTTTTCACTCGGACATCCAAGGAAAAATTGATGACGAAGCTGACCACCGCACTGGTCCTCGCCGGCACGCTTGCCGGTCTCGTATTTCAACCGGCGCCCGCGAAGGCCGACCCGTATTACGGCGCCCTCGCCATTGCCGCTGGAACCTTCAATTACGATCCCACGGGTGCACTGTCAGCGACGTACGGAGATCAAGGCACATCCGGTCTGCCCTTCAACGGCAGCTATTACGAGACAATTCAGGGCGGATATCTTTTCGATTACAACCTCCCGCCGCTCGACGCCAAACTGACCTACACCATTGCGCTGGAGTTGGAGATCGATGGCAACACCGTATTTTCAGGCGTCCAGGCTGGCATCGGGCCCATATCCATCAATGACATCCTGGGATGTTTGCAGAACTCCTGCCTGGGCTACGGCATCGGGCCTCAGGTCCTTCAATACGCCGATTTCGTCGCCAACAACCCGACCGGCAGCTTCGATAACGTGGGCTCCGTCGATTACGGCTATTTGAGCGTCCCCTTAGCTGGGCTCCCCGTCCAGTGGAGCGGCTCCGAAGGCACCTTCGCCATCGGCTCGACGGTCGATCTGAATGGGCCGGGCTACTTCAACGGCGCCTTCTCCGGCCCGACGCAGGTCTCGTTCCGGATCGGAGCGATTGCGTTTTCCGAGGTGCCGGAACCCGCCACGATGTCCGTCCTGGCGGTTGGCATTCTGGGTCTCGGAATCGCCCGCCGCCGCCGCCAGTAACAACGCCGCCCGTACCGGGCTTCACGCCTCGTCTCCACCAGGGAGACCGATCCGTCAGCGACCGGTAGTCCGGTCGCCCAAATAAAGCCCGCGGCACATTGCCGCGGGCTTTTTCGTTCCCGTACCCGCACCCACAAACCGACGATTTTGCCAATGCCGCATCGCACCATTGGCAGATTCTGCCAATCTGATGCCTAATGGCCGTGAACTATGGCAGCACCCACTGCCCATTCACATATCACCATAGGCGGGCGCGCCCTTTCGCCGCTTGACCCGCCAGGAGCATCCAGATGGACACCGGTATCAATTTTTCCGCCGTTACCCTGGAAAGCCGGTTCACCGAGTTCGACCAGCCGGTCCTGCTGACCGGCATCCAGGCCCTGGTCCGCGTGCTGCTGGAACAGAAGCGCCTGGATAGGGTCGCCGGCCTGAATACCGGCGGATTCGTCTCCGGCTATCGCGGTTCCCCGCTCGGCGGCCTGGACCGCGAATTGTGGAAACGCCAGAAGCTGCTCGACAGCCACAACATTCAGTTTCAGCCAGGCCTGAACGAGGACATGGCCGCCACCATGATCTTCGGCACCCAGCAACTGGATGCCTTCCCCGGCAAGAAGGTCGATGGCGTGTTCGGCATGTGGTACGGCAAAGGCCCCGGCGTGGACCGCACCGCCGACGCCTTCCGCTGCGCCAATTTCATGGGCACCTCCAAACATGGCGGCGTGCTGGCGGTCTCCGGTGACGACCACGCCGCGCATTCCTCCACCTACCCGCACCAGACCGACCATATCTTCCAGGGCGTCATGATCCCGGTGCTGAACCCCGGCTCCGCCCAGGATATTCTTGACTTCGGCCTCGCCGGTATCGCCCTCTCCCGGTATTCCGGCCTCTGGACCGCGCTGAAAACCACCGCCGAGACCGCCGAACAGGCCGCCACCGTCCGCATCCCCGACATCCGCACCTTCCTCACCCCCGACTACAATCTGCCCGCCCACGGCCTGAACGTCGATTTCACCCTCCGCCACCCCGCCGACCGCGCCGAACTCGAACGCCGCGTGATCGACGAACGCCTGCCCTCCATCGGCCCCTGGGTCCGCGCCAACAACATCGACCGCGTCGTGTTCGGCAGCGCCGACGCCCCGATCGGCATCGTCACCGTCGGCCGCGCGCATTTCGACGCCATGCACGCTTTGTCCATGCTCGACGTCGCCGACCACCCGATGCTCGCGGTCAAAAAGCTCGGCCTCACCTGGCCGATCGACGCCGACGGCATCCGCGAGTTCGCCCGCGGCAAGCGCCTGCTGATCGTGGTCGAGGAAAAGCGCTCCTTCGTCGAGGCGCAGATCCGCGAAGCGCTCTACAACATGCGCGCCGACAGCCGCCCGGACATCGTCGGCAAGACCGACCTCGCCGGCGCCAGGCTGTTCCCCGCCACGATGGAATTGTCGCCGGAAATCGTCGGTGGCGGCCTGTCCAAATTACTCCGCGAAGCCGGCCTGAACGTCGGCGCCCCCCCTGCCCCACCCAAACCCGAACGCCCCGCCGGCCTGCTGCGCCGCATCCCCGCCTTCTGCGCCGGCTGCCCGCATGGCACCTCCACCCAACTGCCCGAAGGCAGCTTCGCCTCCGCCGGCATCGGCTGCCACTTCATGGCCATGGACGACAACGCCCAGACCCGCACCTTCACCCCGATGGGCGGCGAAGGCGGCTCCTGGGTCGGCATGTCCCGGTTCACCGAAATCCC
>CAINEA010000379.1 GCA_903847525.1 uncultured Acetobacteraceae bacterium
CAGCGCCAGCGCCTGGCCATTGCCCGCGCCTTGTTGAAGGACGCGCCGATCCTGCTGCTGGACGAGGCCACCAGTGCGCTCGATAGCGAGTCCGAGCGCGCCATCCAGTCTGCCCTGGACCGGCTGATGCAGGGGCGCACCGTGATCGCCATTGCTCACCGGCTGTCCACGCTGGCCAGCTTTGACCGGATCATCGTCATGGACCATGGCCGCATCGTCGATGACGGCTCGCCGGCGGAGCTGGCGGCCCGGTCCGGGCCGTACCGGGACTTGCTACTGCAACAGCAGCATGGGGTTGCGGAGGCAGCATGAACCTGCGTCACTCCATCCGTTGCGTTATCCAATAAAATATCGGGGAATTTGGCCGTGTCTCGTCTGGTCGTGGTTTCCAATCGCGTCGCCCCCATCACCGAGGGGCAGGCTACCGCTGGCGGCCTGGCCGCGGGGGTGCTGGACGCGCTGAAGCAGCAGGGCGGCATCTGGTTCGGTTGGAGCGGCGACGCCGTCGCGACGCCATCCGGCCACGCCAAGGCGCGCCAGCAGGTCGGGCCGATCTCGCTCTACACGATCGACCTGTCGCGCAAGGACTATGATGAGTTCTACCGCGGCTTTGCCAACGACACGCTGTGGCCGGTGCTGCATTACCAGATGGGCCTGAGCAAGTTCACCTGGGAGGAGTTTTCCGGCTATCAGCGGGTCAACGACCAGTTCGCCCGCGCCTTGGTGCCGATCCTGCAGCCCGACGATCTGGTCTGGGCGCATGATTATCATCTGCTGTGCCTGGCGGACAGTTTGCGCCAGGCGGGCTGCCGGAACCGGATCGGCCTGTTCCTGCATACGCCGTTCCCCGCGCCGCCGGTGTTCATGACCGTTCCCGCCCACGCCGAACTGATCCAGGCGATGTGCCAGTACGATCTGGTGGGCTTTCAGACCGAAACCGATCGGGCTGGATTTTCCGATTATGTGATCCGCCATTGCGAGGGCGAACTGGTCGAAACCACCGAGGACGGCCAGGTTCTGCGGGCCTACGGGCGGATCATTCGCACCGGCGTCTATCCGATCGGCGTGCATGTGGACGAAACCCGCAACCAGGCCAAGGCGCAGGCCAACCGGCGTACCGCCGACCGGCTGCGCGGCAGCCTGCGCCATCGCCAGTTGATCCTGAGCGTGGATCGGCTGGACTATTCCAAGGGATTGCGTCAGCGCTTCCAGGCCTTTGAGCGTTTCCTGGAGGATTGCCCGGCGGCGCGCGGCGGCGTCAGCTTTCTGCAGATCGCCCCGCCCTCGCGCGGCGATATCCAGACCTACAAGGACATCCGTCGCGAGTTGGAAGCCGAAGCCGGTCGCATCAACGGCCGTTTCGCGGAGATCGACTGGACGCCGCTGCGCTACCTGAACAAGAGTTTTCCCCGGTCGGCGCTGATGCCGCTGTATGATATGGCTGATGTCGGCCTGGTCACGCCGTTGCGCGACGGAATGAATTTGGTCGCCAAGGAATATGTGGCGGCGCAGAATCCCGAAGACCCCGGCGTGCTGATCCTGTCGCAGTTCGCCGGTGCGGCCTGCGAACTGGATGCGGCGTTGCTGATCAATCCGTACGATAGCGTCGGTGTGGCGATGGCGATGGATCGGGCGTTGTCGATGCGGGTGGAAGAACGACGGGAGCGGCATGCGGCGATGATGGTGGTGATGCGCCGCAACAGCCTGGACCGATGGCGCGATCGCTTCACCAGCGATCTGGAACTGGCCCGGCCCGCTCCGCGGGGCACGATTGCGCAGGCGGTCGCACGACCCTCTTCTCTTGCCCTGTCTTAACAAGCCCTGACATGATCGCCCGGCGAAATCGACTGGGCGAAGGGGAAACGGAAATGCCAGAAAACGTGCCGGAAAATCCACGTTGGAAGAAGCGTCCGGCGGGCTCGACCTGGGGCGATTGGGGGCCGGACGACGAACTGGGCCGGCTTAATCTGGTAACGCCGGAGAAGGTGCTGCAGGGCATCGCCGAGGTGAAGACGGGTAGGAATTTCTGCCTGTCGCTGCCGCTGGATTATCCGGGCGGCAACATCATCAATCCCCGCCGTAACCCGCCGGTGCTGTCGCCGACACGGCGCAGCGGAAATCGTTCCAATATGAACTTTCCGTTGCGCTGCGACGATCCTACGGCGTTGGACGTGGTGAGCGACGACCAGGTGCTGCTGACCCTGCAATACTCCACCCAGTGGGACACACTGGCCCATGTCGGGCAGTATTTCGACCTGGAAGGCAACGGCAAGCCGATCGATTGCTACTATAACGGATTTCGCGCTGGCACCGACATCGTCGGCCCGGTGATCTATCGTGATGGCCAGGAAATCCCCTGCGATGAGCCGCAGGGCGCGCGCCATCTGGGTGTCGAGAACATCGCCGAAACTTGCGTGCAAGGGCGCGGGGTGATGATCGATCTGGAGGCGCATTTCGGCCGTTCGGGCAAGGTCGTCGGCTATGAGGATCTGATGGGCGTTTTGGAGAAGGACAAGGTTGTCATCGAGCCCGGTGACTTCGTCTGCTTGCGTACCGGCTTCGCGCAGTTGCTGCTGGAGATGAAGAAGAAGCCGGATCCGGCCGTGCTGTTCGCGACCACCTCTGCGCTGGACGGCCGCGATGAACGGCTGCAGCAATGGGTCACGGACAGTCAACTCGTGTCGCTGTTCGCCGACAATTATGCGGTGGAGGCAGCGCCGGCGCGCCCGTGCGCCGAGCCGTTCTGCGCCACCCTGCCGCTGCATGCGCATTGCCTGTTCAAGCTTGGCGTCTATCTGGGCGAGATGTGGTACATGACCGAACTCGCCGACTGGCTGCGTGAGCATGGCCGCAATCGGTTCTTGCTGACGGCCCCGCCGCTGCGCCTGCCAGGGGCGGTCGGTTCTCCCGCGACACCCGTGGCGACGGTCTGATCCGGTCCGCCGTCCAAGGCTCTAATGGCGCCGCTGCAGTCTGAAACCTGGGGGGTGGTCGGGCTGGGTAGTAACGATGGCAACTGGCAGGACCGGCCGCTTGTCGGTTCGTTCGATCTGAAACGCCTGGATCATGCGCGCCAGCACAAGCGTGGCCTCCGCCATCGCGAACTGGGCGCCGACGCAGATGCGCGGTCCTGCGCCGAACGGCAGATAGGCAAACCGCGGGGGCGGCGGCGCGTCCGGCAAGAAGCGGCGCGGATCGAAGCTGTCCGGGCTTGGCCAGAGCCGGCGATGGCGATGCAGCACCCAGGGCGAGATCATCACGACCGACCCGGCCGGTATGACCAGGTCGCCGCAGCGGTCCGCGCCGATGGCCTCGCGGACGATGACGAAGGCCGGCGGATAGAGCCGCAGCGCTTCGCTGACGACCGCACGCGTGCGTGCAAGGTGTTTCAGGCTATCCGCGGCGCCTGCGGGAGACAGGTCGACACCTTGAACTTCCTCAGCGACCCGTTGTTGTTCCTCGGGCACTGCGGCCAACAGCGTCAGGGACCAGAACAAAGTCGTTGCGGTAGTTTCATGGCCGGCCAGGATCATCGTCGCGACCTGATCACGCAGCTCGGTGCGGGAGAATGCGGTGCCGGTTTCCGGATCACGCGCGGCCATCAGGGCGTCGAACAGGTCTCTCGGCGCGCCTTCATGCACGGCCTCTATACGTGCAGCGACGATCCGGGCCATCAACCCCATCCAGCGGCGGCGAAACAGGGCTCGGCCAAAATCGCGCGGGGACGGCATCCAGACCGGCAGCAGCATATCCAGCAGATGCGGCTGAGCGTTCCGCATTGCGAAGCGCTGCATCTGCGCCCGCATCTCGCTGCCATAGGCATCCGTCTGCATGGAAAACATCGAGCGGCCGGCGATCTCCAGCGCCAGGAACTGCATCTCTGCCAGTAGGTCGACGGGACCCGGCTGTTCGGCAAGCCGGGCGATACCGGCTTGCGCTGCACCGGCGATGTGGCCGCACAGCATCGGGATCATGCGCGGCACCAGGGTCGGCACGATTGTGCGGCGCTGGTGGCGCCATTCCTCGCCCTCGCTCAGAAGCAGCCCGTTGCCGGTGATCGGGCGCAGAATGCGTACCGACGCGCGGGACCGGCGGTAGTTCCCCGGATTGCTCACCAATACGTGATGGATCGCATCCGGCGCATTAAGGAGGAATTGGGTACGTCCGGGCATCCGCCGCTCCAGTACATCTTGCTCGTAGGCGGCTTGTGGCCACATCCCCAGAGCATTGGTCCGCACGGCCCGCAGGAAATCCGCGAACGGCAGCTCGGTCGCGGGCCGTGCCGGCAGTTCCGGCGTGTAAAGGCTCATTTCGGTCATATCCGAGGTCCGATCTGGAGGCGCATGGGGCGGCTAGCGCATCTCCTACCGATCAGTATACTCCCCCTGCACCGACGGGTGGAAACGAGCTCGCAAAAGGAGCGACTGCATGAGTCTCAAGGGAAAAGCGTATATCGCGGGGGCGTTTGAACACCCCACGCGCAAGGCACCGGATAAGTCCGTTGCCCAGCTGCACGCGGAGTGCGCCGCTGGCGCACTGGCGGATGCGGGCCTGACGAAGGACGACGTGGACGGGTATTTCTGCGCCGGCGACGCGCCCGGCATGGGCCCGCTGTCGATGGTCGACTACATGAACCTCAAGGTTCGCCATGTGGACGCCACCGATGTCGGTGGTTCGTCGTATCTGATGCTCGTGTCGCATGCCGCGGAGGCGATCGCCGCCGGCCGCTGCAACGTGGCGCTGATCACGCTGGCGGGCCGTCCGCGCAGCGAGGGCCAGGCTACCGGCACCGCTGCCCGCGCCGGCAACCCGGCCCAGCCCGACATGATGTTCGAGTATCCGTACTCGCCTACGGTTGTGAACATGTACGCCATGTGCGCCCAACGACACATGTACGAATTCGGCACTACGTCCGAGCAACTCGCCTGGATTAAGGTCGCCGCGTCCACCCACGCCCAGTACAACCCGCACGCCATGCTGCGTGACGTTGTGACGGTCGAGGACGTGGTGAACTCGCCGATGGTGTCCACCCCGCTGCATCGCCTCGATTGCTGCGTTATCTCCGACGGCGGCGGCGCGTTGCTGGTGGTGAAGCCGGAGATCGCCAAGGCCCTCAAGCGGCCGCTGGTAAAGGTGATCGGCAATGGCGAATCGCCGAAGGGGCAAATGGGCGGCATGGTCGATCTGACCTATTCCGGCGCCCGCTACTCCGGGAAGATGGCGTTCGATGAGGCCGGCGTGAAGCCGACCGACATGAAATACGCTTCGATCTACGACAGCTTTACCATCACGGTGCTGATGCAGCTGGAAGACCTCGGCTTCGCCGAGAAGGGCCAGGGCGGCAAGTTCGTGCAGGACGGCAATCTGATCTCCGGCGTCGGCAAGCTGCCGTTCAACACCGATGGCGGCGGGCTCTGCAACAACCACCCGGCCAACCGTGGCGGCATCACCAAGGTGATCGAGGCGGTGCGCCAACTACGCGGCGAAGCGCACCCGAAGGTTCAGGTGCCGAACTGCAACTTGGCTCTGGCCCACGGCACCGGCGGCTCGCTCGGCACCCGGCACGGCAGCGCCACGCTCATCATGGAACGGGAGTGATCCAAATGGCTGAACAACGGAAAATCTCGTTCATTGGCGCGCCGGACACCAATCCGGAAGTCAAGCCGTACTGGGATGCCTGCAACGAAAGCCGCCTGACCCTGCGCAAATGCGGCGGCTGCGGCAAGGTGCATTACTACCCGCGCGGCATCTGCCCGTTCTGCTTCAGCACGGACGGCAACTGGATCAATGCTTCCGGCAAGGGCAAGATCTACTCCTTCAGCGTGATGGAGCGGGCCAGCCCGCCGTTCACAATGGCCTATGTGACCCTGGAGGAAGGCGTGACGATGATGACCAACATCATCGATACCGACTTTTCCAAGATCAAGATCGGCCAGGACGTGAAGGTGGTCTTCCTGGACAGCGACACCGGCCAGAAAGTGCCGATGTTCACACCAGTCTAGGCTTCGCTGTACGAAAACGATTGAATGGCGCCGGTGGCAACACCGGCGCCATTTTCGTATGTCCTAAGCCACAGACAGAGGGGAAGTCATGCCGTCGGAAATCGATGTGGTGGTGATCGGTGCCGGTGTCGCCGGATTGGCGGCGGCGGCCCGTCTGCGCCAGTCCGGCCTGCGGGCCTGGGTGCGGGAGGCATCCGGACGGATCGGGGGGCGGGCCCGCACGGACATCGAACCGGCGCTGGGCGGGGCCTGGTTCGATCACGGTGCCGCCTGGCTGCACGTGGCGGAGAGCAACCCGCTGGTGCCGATCGCGGAAGCAGCTGGAGACGTGCTGATCAATTCCGACGAGTTGCGCAACGAGCGCACCTTCATCGGTGTCAGGCTGGCAACCGAGGCGGAACTCGACGACTACGCCAACGCCTGGCCACGTTTCATCGCCGCCGGTGACTCGCTGTTGGCGGCCGGTGGCCTGGACGGCAGCCTGGCGGACGTGGCCAAGACTCTGCCGGACGACCCCTGGGCGCTGTCGGTGGAGATGTGGGAGGGACCGGTCATCTGTGTGTCGCAGCCCGATCGCTACAGCCTGCACGACTGGAAGCGCAACATGCTGAGCGGCAGCAACCGCATGGTTGATGGCGGCATCGGCGCCTTTATTGCGGGCCGGTTAGGGGTGGGGCTCGATATTCGCCTGAATTCGAAAGTGCATGGTGTGTGCTGGTCAGATGCTGGCGTGACGGTGCAGACGGGGCAGGGCGCGATCGAGGCGCGGGCCTGCATCGTGACCGTCTCGACCGGAGTGCTCGCCAGTGGCGCGATCGCCTTCGATCCGCCCTTGCCGGCCTCGGTCGGCGACTGTCTCGCTGGTCTGCCGATGGGCCTGGCCATCAAGGTGGCCCTGCGGGCCAGTGGCCCGGACCGGCTGGATCTGCCGGACTATTGCTCGGTTGATCGACGTGTCGAAACACGCGGCGAGCCTACGACCGTCCTGCAATTCTGGCCGTTGGGAAGGGACTATGTTTCCGCTTGGATCGGCGCCGATACCGCATGGGCGTTGCAGGAAGAGGGGGACGCGGCCTGCGTCGATTTCGTGCGGGATCACCTTTCCAGCCTGTTCGGTGGCCGTGCCACGGATTTGTTCCCGGGGACCGAAGCCGTGGTCACCCAATGGGGGCGGGATGCGAATTTTCTTGGCTCATATGCCTACGCGCTGCCCGGTTACGCCGACGCGCGCAGCACACTCGGCCAGCCACGGGCCGATGGCCGCCTGGTGATCTGTGGCGAGGCCTGCAACGAGGACGGACTGGCTGGTACGGTCGGCGGAGCCTGGCACGACGGCCGACGCGCAGCGTCGGCCGTTGCGGAAGCGCTGCGCCAGTCGCCAGGCCGCCGGCCGGCTAGCCGCGTCCGATGAACGGCATCTTGTGGGCGGCCACCATCAGGAACTGAATATTCGCATCCGGCAGCAGATTGGCCATCAGCAGCACCGAACGCGCGACGGCGTCCGGGTCCATCCGCGGTTCCACCATGATCTCGCCATTGGCCTGCGGCACGCCGTTCGCCATGCGTGCGGTCATTGGGGTTTCGGCGTTCCCGATGTCGATCTGGCCGCATTGAATGTCGTATTTCCGGCCGTCCAGCGCGATGGTCTTGGTCAACCCGGTCACCGCGTGCTTGGTGGAGGTATAGCCGACCGAACCCGGCCGCGGCACATGCGCGGAGATCGAGCCGTTGTTGATGATCCGCCCGCCCTGCGGGGTCTGGTCGCGCATCATTCGGTATGCGGCGTTGGCGCACAGGAACATGCCGTGCAGGTTCACATCCACCACCTTCTTCCACATCTCGAAGGTGAAATCGCCGAAATTGGTGCTGGGCACATTTCCGCCGGCGTTGTTGAACAACACGTCGCAGCGGCCGAAATCCTTCTTCACCGCGGCGAACAGCGCGGTAACGGCATCCTCGCTGGTAACATCGGTCGAAACCACCAGCGCCTTGCCGGCCTTCGCCATGCCCGCGGTCTCTTCCAGCGCTTCCTTGCGCCGTCCGGCCAGGGCGACCGCGTAACCGTCATTGAGCAGCGCCACAGCCGCAGCCCGTCCCACTCCGCTGCCGGCTCCCGTCACAACTGCGACCCGTTGGGTCATGGTTCGATCCTCCCTTGAATGGTTACACCCTATTCTGGACCGCATCGCGCCCCGGGCCAAGATGGCGCGCCATGCGGACAAGTTGCCCCGGGACGGAAGGTCGGGCAGCCTGAGGGGATAAACGGAGGAACGCGTTGGCACGCTTCGCGGCCATAGGGCTCGATCATCGGCACATCTACGACCTCACCCAGGGGCTGCTGGATGCCGGGCAGGTCTGTGCCGGGTACTGGCCAGAGACCACGGATCCCCGCGTGCTCGAGGGATTTCGCAAACGCTTCCCCGCCATTCCCGCGGCCGGCAAGGATGCGCTGCTGAACGATCCCAGCATCGACTTTGTTGTGATTGCGGCCGTGCCGCGCGATCGTGCCGCCCTCGCGATTGCAGCGATGCGGCATGGCAAGGACGTTCTGACCGATAAGCCGGGCGTGACCACATTCGCGCAGTTGGCGGAGGTTGAGCACACGGTCGGTGCAACCGGCCGGATCTACTCGATCGCACTGGGCCATCTGCTGAGCCCGTCGATGCAGGTAGCCCTTGCCATGGTCCGTGCCGGCGCCATCGGTCGGCTGGTTCAGGTCACGGCGCTGAGCCCGCACCGGCTGAACCGGGCACTGCGGCCGTCCTGGTTTTTCGAGCGGGATGCCTATGGCGGCATCCTGACCGATATTGGGACCCATCAGATCGACCAGTTCCTGGCCTTCGCCGAGGCGGAGGACGCAACGATCGTACACAGCACCATCGCCGCCTTCGGCACCGAGCCTCCGGGGTTCGAGGATTTCGGTGAGATCGTGCTGTCCACCGCCACCGTGAGCGGTTATGCCCGCGTCGACTGGTTCACCGCAGACGGACTGGCATCCTGGGGCGATGGACGGTTGTTCCTGCTGGGCACCGGGGGAACCATCGAGCTGCGCAAGAACCTCGATATCGCCGGGCGATCAGGTGCGGATCATTTGTTCCTCGTCGATGGCCGGGAAACCCGCCATATCGATTGCACCGGACACCCCGTGACCTACTACGCGAACTTCGCCGCCGATGTTGCCAACCGGACCGAAACCACGATGCCGCAGCAGCGCGTCTTTACCGTCTGCCGCCTGGCGCTGCAGGCCCAGCAGCAGGCCGAACGCTTTACCGCAAGGCCACCGGCATGAGCCGTATCGGCGTCGCCGTGATCGGTCTGGGCAACGCGTTCGTGCCCTATGCGAAATGCCTGGATGATCTGCGGGCTCGCGTCGATTTCCGCTGGGCAGTCGCCCGTGGCGAAGCCCGGCTGGCGCCGGTCGCGGCGGCGCATGGCTGTCAGGTTGCCACCGATGTCGGCCGGGCGTTGAACGACCCGGCGGTGCAGGCGGTGTTCGTGCTGGCGCCGCCCAACGTGCACCTGGAAGTCTGCGAGGCCGCCTTCGCCGCCGGCAAGCACGTGCTGTGCGAAAAGCCGCTGGAGGTCTCAGTCGACCGGGCCGAGCGCCTGGTCGCCGCGGGCCGCACCGCCGACCGGCGGATGGCGGTGATGCTGCAGCTGCGCTTTCGCCGGGCCAGCCTGCGGATACAGGAAATTCTGCGGGCGGGCGATCTCGGCCCGGTTCAGGCGGCATCGATGACCGTGCCCTGGTGGCGGCCGCAGGCCTATTTCGACGAACCCGGCCGCGGCACGCTCTGGCGCGACGGCGGCGGCGTGCTGATCACCCAGGCCATTCACACGATCGACCTGTTCCGCAGCCTGGTCGGCATTTCCGGTGTCACCGCTTCGCAGGTCGCCACCACCGGCCTGCACCGGATGGAAGCCGAAGACTATGCCGCCGCCCTGGTCCGGCTCGGCAATGGCGCGCCCGGCACCATCCTCGCCACGGTGGCCGCCTATCCCGGCACGCCCGAAACCATCCAGATCATCGGCGCGAAGGGGACGGCGCGGATGGAGGCCGGCAATCTTCGTGTTGCCTGGCTGGATGGTCGCGAGGAGGTGCTGGAAGATACCGGAGGGTCCGGTGGCGGCGCCAATCTGATGGGCTTTTCGCACGAGCCGCATAAGGCGTTGATAACGGATTTCCTGGACGCGATCGAAACAGGTCGCGACCCGATCGTTACCGGGGAAGACGCGCTGGCAACCCAGCGCGTGATCGCAGAGATTATCAGCAAGGGAGCAAACTAGATGCAAGAACTGATGCCGAAGGCGCAACGCCTGGGAGCAATCCTGAAGGGACGCGGCCACACGGTCGCCGTGTCGGAATCCTCGGCGGGCGGATTGATCTCTGCCTCCCTGCTCTCGGTCCCCGGCGCGAGCGCCTATTTTCTTGGCGGCGGCGTGGTCTACACCCGGATTGCGCGCAGTGCCCTGCTGGGCATTACCGATGCGGAGATGGAGGGCATCCGCCCCTCGTCCGAACCCTATGCCCGCCTCCTCGCGCGCACCGTGCGCCACCGCTTCGGCGCCACCTGGGGCATCGCCGAAACCGGCGCCACGGGCCCGACAGGCAATCGCTACGGCGACAAGGCCGGGCACTCCTGCCTTGCGGTGTCCGGCCCGGTGGAGAAAGTCATCACGCTGGAAACCGGAAGCCCGGATCGCGTAGCCAACATGCGCGCCTTCTCCGCCGCACTGTTGGACCTGTTGGCCGAAGCACTAGGCTGACGGCAATTGCCGCCATCGCGGATCGGTTTTGGGGCAAGGCTGGGGCATAGGCCCAGCCTTGCTACAACGCCGGCCGCACGCCGCGTGTGCCGGCCGCCTGCTCGAAATGATGGCCGACCCGCAGTACGGTGGCGTCGCCCCAGGCCGGTCCCATGATTTCCAGGCCGAGCGGCAGTCCCCCGCCGTGCTTGCCGTCACCGCCCTTGCGCTGCTGGGTGAAGCCGCCGCAAACCACTATGGACGGCAGCGCCGCCACGTTGGCCACGGTGGTGATGAATGGCAGCATGAACCCCTCGTCCGGCCTCTGGTCGGCCAGCATCGGCGCGGCGCCGGCGGTGGCCGGGGTGATCAGCACGTCGAATTTCGTGAATGCCTCCGCGGTCTGGGCGATCAATTCGGCGCGGCGGCGCTGGGCGGCCAGATAGTCGGCCGCGCGCAGCAGTCCGCCAGCCAGCACGCGCACGCGGAACACGCGGGAGTATTCGTCCAAACGGGTTTTCAGGTTCGCCTCATGTTCGGCATAGGCTTCGGCTGAAATTATCACCCGGCCGACCGCATTGTATTCATGCACTGTCGGAAGAACGGCGGTCTCGACCTTGCAGCCCAAATCCTTCAGCACTGCAATGGCCTTGGTCATCATCGCCGCCATTTCGGGGGTGGCCGGCACATCTCGCTCGAAGAACCCGCGCAGCACGCCGACCCGCAATCCCTTCACCGGAGCGGTGATGGCGCGCGCGTAGCCTGTCGTGGGCACCGCGACCGACGCGGGATCGGCCGGGTCGTGGCCGGCGATGGCATCCAGCAGGATGGCGCAATCCTCCGCTGTCCAGGCCATTGGGCCGGCCGTGTCCAGGCTTGGGGCCAGCGGAATGACGCCCCGGCGGGAGACAAGGCCCGGCGTGGGTTTTAGCCCGGCGATGCCACAATAGGCTGCCGGCAGCCGGATGGACCCGCCGGTGTCCGAGCCGAGCGCGCCCAGGCACAGTCCCGCCGCTACCGCGGCGCCTGAGCCGGAACTGGATCCGCCGGTAAAGCGGCCCGTGTCCCAGGGATTGCACGCCGGCGGCCAGGGCAGGTCGAACGAGGGCCCGCCGATGGCGAATTCATGCGTGGCCAGCTTGCCGAGCATTGGCGCGCCCGCTGCCGTCAGACGGCGTATGGTTTCAGCGGTCGCGGTGGGGATGTTTTCCGCGAGCACACGCGAATGCGCGGTGGTGCGGATGCCGGCGGTTTCGAAGATGTCCTTGTAGGCCAGGGGAATGCCGGTCAGCGGACCGGCCTTGCCGGCTTTGATGGCCCGTTCGGCGGCGCGCGCTCCGGCCAGGGCCTCTGTCTCGGTTATGGTCAGGAAGGCATGTAGAACCGGGTTCAGAGCCTCGATCCGGGAGAGCAGCGCGTGTACCAACTCGACAGGTGAGATCTTCTTGCGTGCGAGCAGCCGGCCGGCCTCGGCGATGGTCAGGAACGGCGGGCTGGCGTCGGGATTGGCGGCTTTCGCCTTGGCGATCGGCTTGTCGGCTTTCGGGGTGGCCTGTGGATCCGTGGTCATCGTTTTGACTTGCCCGATTTGGCGCCTTCGACTTTCGGCGCGGTCGCCTTCGCCTTGCCACCGATGCGCGGTGCCGGTTTTGCGGCGGGCGGCGGAAGGCGAAACGCCACGGCGAAATCATCTGCCAGGACCGTCCGGCGAGGGATGGTTCCGGCCAACGCTGAAACCTGCCGCCAGGCCAACACAAGATCGGCGCGCTGGCCGGAATTGAGGGTCAGGCCGGTACGGGAGATGAGAAAATCCATCTCCGCCGGACTGATGCTTGGCAAAGTCTGGGGCGCACGCACTGTCATTGGGCCATCCTTCGGCAAAGCTGCCGATGGATCGAACCGTTCGGCAACGGCGGAACCCTATCGGCGCAACCTGTATGCTTCAAGCCCGTAAAGTGCTGTTTTACCGAATAACTGGCTCCACACGCAGGCCGGTCTCGGCGTCGAACACATGCAGGTGCGCCGGATCGAGGCGAACCCCAATCCGCTCATTTTCCTGCCATTCTGCCGGCGCGTGTCCGGGGATCTTGACCACAATCGGATCGCCGGATCTCGCGACAATTCGGCCATGCAATAGCGTCTCGGACCCCAGCGGCTCGATCAGATCGACCGTCAGCGTCAGGTCGCTGCCGCCCAGACTGACATGCTCCGGCCGGATGCCAATTGTCAGCCGGCGGCCATTGGGACCCGGATGGGTTCCGTCGGTAAAGCTCAGTTCGGGTCCTGCCTCCAGCCGGGCACTGCCACCGCCATGTGTCAGCACCGCCGGCAGAAAGTTCATCGCCGGCGCGCCGATGAAGCCGGCCACGTAGGTGTCGGCCGGGCGGTCGAACACCTCCATCGGGCTAGCCAGCTGCGCCGGACGGCCCTGGTGCAGCACGAGCAGCCGGTCACCGAGGGTCATCGCCTCCACCTGGTCATGCGTCACATACAGGCTGGTGACGCCGAGGCGGCGCTGCAGCCGGCGGATCTCCGCGCGCATCTGTACCCGCAGCTTGGCATCGAGGTTGGACAGCGGCTCGTCGAACAGGAACAGTTTGGGGGAACGCACGATCGCCCGGCCCATCGCCACCCGTTGGCGTTGGCCGCCGGAGAGCTGGCGCGGCTTGCGGGCGAGCAATTCCCCCAGGCCCAGCAATTCGGCGGCATCATCGACCTTGCGGGTGATCTCGGATTTGCTGAGCCCGCGGATGCGCAGGGCGTACGCCATATTCTCGAACACGCTCATATGCGGATAGAGCGCATAGTTCTGGAACACCATCGCGATGTCGCGCGCTGACGGATCGAGTTCGGTGATGTCCCGTCCATCCAGCAAGATCCGCCCGGCGCTCGCGCGTTCCAGTCCCGCCACGAGCCTCAGCAGCGTGGACTTGCCACAGCCGGATGCGCCCACGATCACCAGCATCTCGCCGTCGGCCAGGGTCAGATCGACGCCGTGCAGCACATGCGTCTCGCCGAAGCTTTTTCGTAGGCCGGACAGTTCCAGCGTCGCCACTATTTTTCCCCTTCGGTGAGCCC
This sequence comes from uncultured Acetobacteraceae bacterium, assembly GCA_903847525.1. Lineage (GTDB taxonomy): Bacteria > Pseudomonadota > Alphaproteobacteria > Acetobacterales > Acetobacteraceae > PALSA-911. The sequence continues at coordinate 13,827 of CAINEA010000379.1, forward strand.
GGCGACGAACCAGCGTTGCATCAGAACCACCACCGCCACCGGCGGCAACAGCGCCAGCACGGCCATCGCCATCACCTGGTTCCACTCCGTGAGTGTCTCGGTGCCGATATTCTTCACGATGCCGATGACGATCGTGTCCAGGCTCGAATCCGTGGCCACCAGCAGTGGCCAGAGGAACTGGTTCCAGCCATAGACGAACAGGATCACGAACAATGCGGCGATGTTGGCCGAGGACACCGGCAGCAGGATATCTCGCAGGAAACGCCAGGGCCCCGCCCCGTCCATCCGCGCCGCCTCCACCAGTTCGTCCGGCACGGCCAGAAAGACCTGGCGAAACAGCAGCGTGGCGGTCGCCGAGGCAATCAAGGGCACGGTCAGGCCCGTGAATGTGTTGATCAGGCCGAAATCCGCCATCACCGCATAGGTTGGTATGATCCGTACCTCTACCGGCAGCATCAGGGTGATGAAGATCGTCCAGAACGCCACCATCCGGAACGGAAACCGGAA
>CAINEA010000380.1 GCA_903847525.1 uncultured Acetobacteraceae bacterium
ACAACTGAGCTTCCTGTTCTTCTTCTACATGATCGAAGGCATCGACGCCGCCGCCGCCAAGGCCGCCGCCATGCAAGCCGCCCTCTCCGCCGAACTCTTCGGCCAACCCAACCCCAAACCCAACGCCGCCGCACCGCCCCCCAGCCCAAGCCACGCCACCCCGTCCTTCTCCCTCCCCCTCGTGGGGAGGGCCGGGGTGGGGGGCCAAACCGCCAAACCGAACGTGATACCGAGCCTCACCGCTGCCAAACGGCGCTCCGCGTCTGTCTTGGCGGACGGATCGCCCTCAAGCCCACCGCTCCGCGCCCCGCGCTCCCGGCGCGCCATGGCCAGATCGTGCCGCGTCTGCAAATTCATCCAGAACTCTGCCGAGTTGCCGAAGAACCGCCCCAGCCGTAAGGCCGTATCCGGGGTGATCGCCCGCTCGCCACGGATGATCTCGTACAGCCGTTGCGGCGGAACGCGTAGTTTCAGGGCCGCCGCCGACGGGGATATGCCGTGCGCCGCAAGCTCCTCCTTCAACGTCACGCCCGGATGGATCTCATGAAACTGCATCGGCCGCCCCCTGCATCCCGCCATCAGTGATAATCGACAATTTCAACGTCATAGGCATCCCCCGCCTCGAACCGGAACACCAGCCGCCACGGTCCATGGATCGTGACCGCCCAAAGCCCGGCCCGGTCGCCGGAAAGCTTGTGCAATCCCACGCTGCGCAACTGCCCAAGGTCCTCCAGCACCGTCGCCGCATCCAACTGGGCCAGCCGCAATCGCGCCTCGTTTTCATCCAGCCTCGTAGGGCGGGTTTCAACCCGCCAACGCAAGCCAACCTCCCCCCTGCCCTACGCTTGCGGGCTGAACAGCAAATTCCTGGCGTTGTCATGCAGGATGTTGCGCAGGTCCCGATCGGTCAGGGTCAGGCCGCGCGCCGCGGCGATGGTCTTGCCAAGGTCCAGCAGCGGATAGTCCGAGGCGAAGATCACCTTCTCGCTCCCCCGCGTGCCATGCCAGCGCCCGCCCATGAATTCCAGCAGATCCTTCGGATACGCCTTCGGCGACCAGGCGGACGTGCAGATATAGAAATTCGGGTGCCTCGCCGCCAACCGGACCGAGATATCCGTCCACGGATCGCCGATATGGTGCGCCACGATCACCAGCTCGGGGAACGCCAGCGCCACATCCTCCAGATGGGCCGGATTGTTCGGACCCATCGGCCAGAGCGGGCCGGGCATGCCGACATAGGTGAACAGCTTCAGCCCCAGCTCCACGCATTTGGCATAAAGCGGGTAGTACCAGCGGTCGTTCGGCGCCAGCCCCCAGGGCGAAGGCGTGATGTGCACGCCCACAAGCCCCGGGGCCCCGGCCAGAGCGGCAAGGATGCGGGGATTCTGCATCAGATCCCAGTACGAACCCGCCCCGTGCTCGGGCGGCATCACCGTCGCGATCCAGCGCAGCCGCCCGATGGAGGCTGCGGACAGTTTCGCGAATTCCTCGTGCAGCGAATGCAGCCGGTCGATCGTGGTGGGATAATACACCTTCGCCGCCAGGATGCCCGCCGCCACCCCGCTGCCATCCATCGCGCCCAACACGTCCGCCAACCCCAGCCGCGGCGGCACCCCGCCCGGCTGATCGGGATGATGGAAGGTGTGCATCACCCGCTGCAGCCGCGGATCGTCGGTCCACGGCACGATGTCCGCGCGCGGCACGGCGCCGACATCGCCGATCCAGGGGCCATGCAGGAACGCATCGATGATCGGCCCGTCATACATGCACGCCTCCCCCACCTACGCCCGTTTCGCTGTGGGGCCAGAATGGCGCGTATCGCCCGAACCTGACCAGGGGCCGGCCCACGATCTGTTTACGGAAACGACAATGCATCACAGATTCACAAATCGTATCTGCAGCCCTAGGATCGAATTACAGTCTGACTTCAGCAGCAATTTTCGAGGATGAGAGACCATCATGCCCGCATTCACGATCGGCCAGACAATCCGCACCGCAGCCATCGCCATAACGGCGCTTGCCTCGGCCGGCGGCACCGCGATGGCGGGAAGTTACGACAGCCTGGTGGTTTTCGGCGACAGCCTGTCCGATAACGGCAATCTCTGCGCCGCCGCGCCGGCCTTCTGTCCGCCCGCGCCCCCCTATTCGCTTGGCCGGTTTTCGAACGGCCCGGTGATGGCGGAACGCCTGGCGGCCAGCCTGGGCCTGCCCCTGTTGCCCGGCTACGCGGTGCCCGGCGGCACCAACTTCGCCTTCGGCGGGGCCCGCGTGGACAATTCCGTGGCGCCCGACCCCTTCCCCATTCCCACATTGCTGGACCAGGCGGGTTACTACCTGACCCAGACCGGCAGCGCAGCTGACCCGAACGCGCTGTATCTCGTGTTCGGCGGCGGCAACGATGTGCAGGCCGCCCTCGAACATCCCGCGGATGCCGCCGCCATCCTTGCCAACACGCTCAGCGGCATCGAAAACCTCTTCATAGGATTGGCGTCGCTCGGTGCGACACACATCCTGCTCGCCGACATCCCCGATATCGGGCTGACCCCCTACGCGGCCGGCCTGGCGTTGACGCTCAATGATCCCACGATCCCGGCCACCGCGACGGCGGAAGCGGCGGCAATCAATGCCCAACTGTACCAGTTGTACCTGTCCGTCCGCTCATTTGGCTTCGACATCTCCTTCCTCGATACGTTCGGGCTGGAAAACGCCGCCGTCGCACATCCGGCGGCCTATGGATTCACGAATGTCACCGATCCATGCTTCGACGCAGTGGCGCTGACCGTCTGCGCGAACCCGGACCAGTACCTGTTCTGGGACGATTTCCACCCGACCGCCGCAGGCCACCAGTTGCTGGCCGACGCAGCACTCGCGGCGATCCCCGAGCCGGCCGGTCTTGGCCTGCTCGGCCTCGGCCTCGGCTTCGCCCTGATCGGCCTCAGCCGCCGCCGCGCCTAGGCCGCTTTCACAAAGTGTAACGGCGCTCTGGTGCACCAGCGCCAGAGCGCGTTTACGGTTCGAATGACCGGATCAGGGATCCGCGTGCTCCCTGGTGCCTGCCACGCCTCTCGATAATTTCATTAAATTCTTCTTGCCGCCGTCTGTTTTGGATGTGTAGGGTTTTCGTACCCGGAATGGATCGCCCCGCCTGGGCATCCAAAATGTAAATAATATTCGCGGATTCTTTTCGCATCCGGGACAGGAGGGAACCGCTGTTTGAAGCGGGAGTGTCCACATGGCCGAGCATAAATTCGTTTATACCGTGACTGGCGTTGCCCTGACCGACGCACAGAAGCACAAGATATCCCATGCGATCGGCACGGCCGTCGCCCAGGCGTTGGCCGGGGAGGCCACCCATCCCGTGCGTTCGGATTTTCTCAATATCGGCCGCATCCACGGTGGGCTGTGGATCGACGTGGCAGCGCTGGAGAAGGAAGGGATCCAGAACGTCCTGCAAAGCGCCGCGGTTACCGGCGCCAGCCGCTAGCGATGAGCGGCGCGAGGGAGCAAGCCGGCACGCGCGTGACCAGTTGCCCAAGCGCGCCGCCGGAGCCGGGCTCGCTGCTGATCGGCGTGGTCACGGCACCGGGGCAGGTGGCCTACCTGAACCCCCCGGTGCCCGCCACGGCGGAACTGATCGAAAGCTTCACCACGGCCGGGGTCCCGGTCGAAAACCGGCTGCGCTTTTCCGCTCCCTGCATGGAGCATCGCTGCGTGCAGTGGAACGCTGAAACGGGTGGCGGACGGTGCGGCCTCGCGGACCGGGCGCTGGAAAAACTCGCCATCACCGATGGACCGGAAGCACTTCCCCATTGCGGCATCCGCGCGACCTGCCGCTGGTATGCGCAGCATAAACGTTCGGCCTGCGCCGCCTGCCCGGAGGTGATCCGCAAGCCCGCCGAAGCCTAGGCGCCGGCAAACTCCGCCTCCATCTCCCGCCGATAACGATACGCCGCGTCTTCCTGGTCGGCCCGCACGTCCGACCAGGTGACCGGTTCGCCGGCCCTCACGTCGCGGATCAGCGGTACGCGGCTGGCCAGGCCGATGGGCAGGCCACCCACGCGCAGGCTGTCGGCGGCGGTCATCAGCTTGCCCCACACGCAGGACCCACCCTCGCCATCCAGCGTCTCCCCGGCCTTCAAATCGCGCTTCGCCGTGGAAACCACATCGCCGCGAAAGCCGGTCGCAGCACCGGTGGCCTCGCCGCGCAGGGCGGCGGAGAGAACGGAAACGTTCAGCTCCAGCCCGATCAGGTGGAACGGGCGATACAAGGCGGAGATGCGGCCGGAGGGATCGGTGACAACACCGTATTCCTTGAAGCAGCGCTGGGTGTACGGATTGTCGCTCTCGAACACCACGAACACGCCCCAACGCAGATCGTTTGCAACCACGCTGCCATCGCGATGCACCGAGGATATCACCTCCACCGTGCCGCCATGCGGCAGGGCGCCCGGATGGTTTCCCGGCCGCAGCATCTGCGCCAACTGGTCCGTGCCGCAGGGCGGAAACGCCAGCCCGTCCGGCGGCGGGGTAAGACCGGTGGCGTTCGCCACCGCCGCCATCTCGATGCCCGATTTGGTTCCATCCAGGAAGGAATTGAACATTTGCGGGTTCATCCCCCCCGCGCGCGCATCCTCCGGGCTCAATCCATAATAGCCCCACACCGTATCGGGCGTGGAGGCATGGTATTCCGGCAGGTATTTCGTGCCCTTGCCGGCCGCGAGGACGTTAAAGCCGCAGGCCCGCGCCCAGTCCACCATCTCGCAGATCAGCGCCGGCTGGTCGCCGTAGGCGAGGGAGTAGACCACGCCGGCCGCCGCCGCCTCGCGCGCCAGCTTCGGACCGGCCAGCACGTCGGCCTCTACGTTCACCATCACGATATGCTTGCCCTCGGCGATCGCACGACGCGCATGCGCGATCCCGGCGGAGGCGTGGCCGGTGGCCTCCACCACCACTTCCACCTCCCCCATGCCGATCATCGCCGGCGCGTCGTCGGTGAACCGCGTCGCGGCAATCCGCTCCTCGGTCCAGCCCACGCGCCGGCACGCTTCCCGCGCCCGGTCCGGCGCCAGATCGGCGATCACCGCGACCTCCAGGCCCGGCGTGGTCGGGATTTGCGCCAGGAACATGGAGCCGAACTTGCCCGCGCCGATCAGGCCGACCCGCACCGGTCGGCCGTTAGCAAGGCGCTTCTGCAACAGGCTGTACAGGTTCATGGCGGCTTCCTCGATTTTTGCGTCCCCTAGGTAGCCGCATCCAGCGCCCGGACAAAGCCCCCTCCCCAAGCTGCCCGCAGGCTGCAATGCTGCGCCCGTTCATCCGAACGAAAGGGAAACATCATGGCCGCAACCATCGAAGTCGAATGGCGCAAGCTGCGCGCGGATCAACTGCGCGAGCGGGCCAGGCAGGACGCCATGGTCATCATCCCGATCGGCTCTCTGGAACAGCACGGCCCGCATCTGCCGGTCGAGGTAGATTCGATGCTCGGTGAAACCGTGGCCCTGCGCACCGCCCGCGCCATCGCCGAACGCGGCCAGTCGGTGCTGGTGCTGCCGGTGCTGTGGACCGGAATCTCCGAGCACCACATGAGCTTCGGGGGCACCATCTCTCTGGACCTGCCGGCGTTCTCGGCGCTGGTCGAAGGCGTCGTTCGCGCCGTCCACCGCCACGGCTTTCGCCGCATCGTGCTGCTGAACGGGCATGGCGGCAACGAGAACGCGCTGCGCTGCATCACCGACGAACTGACGCCCGCGCTGAACATCCCGATCGTGCAGTTCACCTATTGGTATGCCGCCGCCGAGGCGATCGGCGCGATCCTGGAAACCCAGCCCGGCCTGTCGCATGCGTGCGAGGCGGAGACCTCGATGATGATGGCGGTGCGGCCAGAACTGGTTGCGACCGACCGCATCGCGCTGGCCAAGACCAACCGGACGGCGGATGTGTCCGACCTTGTGGGCGGCGGTGTCTATCTATGGCGCAGCATCGGCGCGCGGTCCGCTTCCGGCGTGATCGGCAACCCGGAGGCGGCCACGCTGGACAAGGGCCGGCGCCTGTTCGACGCCGTCAGCCAGACCCTGGCGGACAAGCTGTGCAATGCCGAGCTCTGGCAGTTGCCGCTGACCTCGGCGCGGGTGGAATAGGCGGTGATCTTCTCCGACGATCACGAGTACGCTAGGTCGGACCACACAACCAAAATCAACCGCGGCCACGAGGGGAAAACAGAATGCCATACATGACCGGAAGGGCCGCGCTGCTCGCACTGCTGAAGCAGGAGGGCATCACCCACATGTTCGGCAATCCCGGCACCACCGAGTTGGCGCTGATGGACCAGATGGCCGGCGAGCATGAGATCCACTACGTGCTCGGCCTGGCCGAGGTCGCGGTCATGGCGATGGCGGACGGCTACTCCCAGGCCGGCAACAAGCTGGCGTTCTGCAACCTGCATGTCGCGCCCGGCCTCGGCAACGCCATGGGCATGCTGTACGACGCGATGAAGGCCAACTCGCCGATCATCGTCACCGCCGGTCAGCACCCGCAGGATTTCTCGCTGAAGGAACCCCTGCTCTGGGCCGAGTTGCCGGAAATCGCCCGCCCGTTCGTCAAATGGTCCGCCGAGGTGCGCAACCTCGCCGACCTGCCGCAGATGATCCACCGCGCCGCCAAGACCGCGCTGGCCCATCCGATGGGGCCGGTGTTCCTGTCCCTGCCCGGCGACATCATGAACGCCGAGGGCGAGGTCGATCTCGGCGCGCCGTCGCGCGTCGGCACCGCCATCCGTGGCGATGCATCCCACATCGCCGCCGCGGTCGCCCTGATGGCGAAGTCCGCAACCCCCGTCCTGGTCGTCGGCGACGCCATCGCCCAAAGCGGCTCCTTTACCGAAATCGTCGCCCTGGCCGAAGCCCTCGGCGCACCGGTTTTCGATGAAACGGTTGCCAGCCGCTCCAACTTCCCCTCCTCCCACCCGCTGTACCGCGGCGCCCTCACCCGCCTCGGCGCCTCCGTGCACGCGGCCATGCAGAACCACGATCTGCTGGTTTCCATCGGCGCCGACGTCTTCACCCTGTCGGTGCCCAGCGAGGTCGAACCCCTGCCCGCCGGCATGCAGGTCGTTCATCTCGATACCAACCCGTGGGAGATCGGCAAGAACTACCCCGTCGCCGTCGGCATCTTCGGCGACCCGGTCGCCACCCTGCCGGAGATGACCACCGGCCTGATTTCGACCATGACCAAGGCGCAGGCCGAACGGGCGAAAACCCGCCGGGACCACGCGGAGAAGGAAAGTGCGACCAGCCTGGCGCATCTGCGCGCGATGGCGGACGCCAGCGCCGACAAGCACCCGATCCAGGCGCTGGCCCTGATGCGCACCATCGGCGACGCCCTGCCCGACAACGCGGTGATCATCGATGAAACGATCTCGTCGGGTGCCGGCCTGCGCCGCCTGCTGAACACCAACGACCCACAGGCCTTCTTCGGCCTGAAGGGCGGCGGCATCGGCTGGGGCCTTTGCGCCGCGGTCGGCGCCGCGCTGGCGCTGCCGGACCGTCCTGTGGTGGCGCTGATCGGCGACGGCTCGGCGATGTACACGATCCAGGGCCTGTGGACCGCCGCGCACGAGAACCTGCAAATCGTCTTCGTGATCCTGAACAACTCCTCGTACCGGATCCTCAAGCAGCGCACCAACGCCATGAAGGGCCTCGCGGCGCAGACCGACACCTATGTGGCGATGGACCTGACCGAACCCCGCGTGGACTTCCTCAGCGTGGCGAAGGGAATGGGCATGACGGCCTACAAGGCGCACACGCTCGACGAAGTGCGTGACTTCCTGGCCAAGGGCCTGGCGGCCAGCGGGCCGGTGCTGATCGACGTGGAAATCGACCGCAGCTACAAGCCGGTGTGAGCAAGCAAGGCTGGGACTCCGCCCCAGACCCCGGCAGGGCTCTGCCCTGCACCCGTGAGGGGACTTGTCCCTTCAACCCCATGGAC
>CAINEA010000381.1 GCA_903847525.1 uncultured Acetobacteraceae bacterium
CATGCGAAACACGATACGGGCGGCGGTGATGGGGCTGGCGACTGCGTTGACGGTCGCGCTGGCTGGGCCGGCGATGGCTGGGGCGCTGGAAGATGTCCAGGCGGCGTATGTCCGGCGGGATTACGCCGGCGCCTTTCGCCTGATCCTGCCGTTGGCGGAGCAGGGCGACGTGGACGCTCAGTTCAATGTCGGGAACATGTATCTGATGGGCCAGGGCGTGGCGAACGACAACGCCCTGGCGGCGCAGTGGTATCGCAAGGCAGCGAAACAGGGGAACGCCGGCGCGCAGTCCAACCTCGGAAACATGTATGCCGTCGGGCTGGGCGTGCCGAAGGACGATGGGCAGGCGGTGAAGTGGTACCGGATGGCCGCCGAGCGGGGCAATGCACCGGCGCAGTCCAACCTCGCGGTCTCCTATGTCCGCGGCGAGGGTGTGGAGAAGGACCATGGGCAGGCCGTGAAGTGGTTTCGGATGGCGGCCGAACAGAACTACGCCATAGGGCAGGCCGGCCTGGGGCTGCGGTATGCCAGTGGCGAGGGGGTGGCGCGGGACGATGCGCAGGCCGTGAAATGGTTCCGGCTGGCTGCCGCGCAGGGCTACGATGTGGCGCAGTTCAATCTGGGGATCGCATATGCCGGCGGCCATGGCGTGCCGAAGGACGATGCGCAGGCCGTCAAATGGTTCCGGCTGGCGGCCGAACAGGGCAACGCCGACGCGCAGACTAATCTGGGCGTCGCCTACACGACCGGCAAGGGCGTGCGGGAGGATCCCGTGCAGGCGTTCATGTGGTTCACGATCGCCGCGGCCGGAGGCAGCACGGCCGCATCGGCGAGCCGCGATCTGTTGGCGGGCGTGCTGACGCGGGCGCAGATCACCAAGGCGGAGCGGCTGGCCCGGGATTGGAAGCCCAAATAGGAGGGTCGGACGCCGCTCCGGGAGCCATCCAGCCGGGGCCGCGAGGATCGTTCATTACGCCTGAAACGGCTCAGGCCTTGTTGCAGGGCCAGGCAGCGGTGAGGGCTTCCCGGGCCAGTTGGATAAAACGCTCCTGCGCCTGGGCCGGGCGGGCCTCGATATAGCGGACGACGGTGCGGACGGATTGTTCGTGGGTCATGCCGCCGGGAACGCAGATGCCGGGCATCTCCGATACGGCCGCGGTCATGCCGAGGCAGACGCCCTGCTTGAACGGTTCGCTCTTGCCTTCCGATATCAGCGCCTGGCAACCCGGCAGGACCCATTCGGCACTGTCCGGACGGGCTTCGGCCTTTGCCGCCGTAGTTGCCGACAGAAGCGCCAGACATCCGAATACCAATGCGCGCATGGGCTGCTCCCGTTCCGGTGGATCGCTGCACTGTGCACGGTTCCCCCGGCGCTTGATATGTGCCGTGGCGGCCGATGCGGATACGATGTTGCCGGGTTCACCGATCGGAGGCTAACCTCTGCTGGCACACGGACAAGCGGTAATCGGATGGAATCTGCGGTGCCGTCCCTGTCGATCTCAACCAGCTGCATCAGGAGAGCGCTTATGACGACGGCGATAGGCCAGCGGATCGGGCGGCGGGCGGGAATAAAGTTGTTGGCGGGTGCGGCGGCCGGGATCGGCGGCTTCGCCAGGGCCGGGCGGGCGCAGCCATCCAACGTATTGACGATCGGCGGGGTGGGTTCGCTGTCCGGCGGGGGCACCAACTGGGGCCTGGCGATCCAGCGCGGCGCGCTGATGGCGATCGACGAGGTGAACAAGGCGGGCGGGCTGAAGGTGGGGGAGACGACCTACCGGATCGAGCACAAGATGTACGACGATCAGTACACAGCGCAGGGCGGCGCCACCGCGGCGACGCGGCTGGTGAACGAGGACAAGGTCAAATACATCGTCGGGCCGGTTTCCTCGGCCGCGTCGCTGGCGGTGCTGGGCATCACCCAGCCGGCGAAGGTGATCGTGATGTCCGGTGGCTATGCCTTGGGCGTGCTGAAGAACGCGACCCATGCCGAGTATAATTTCCGCGTGCACAACACGCCGCCGGAGTTCATGCCGGCGCTGATCGCCTGGCTGCGCAAGACCTATCCGGACAAGACTCGGATAAGCTTCCTCGCCGGCAACGACGCCACCGGCCAGTCGGTGGTGCCGCAGCTGACCAAGACCTATGAGGCGAACGGCATCACCGTGGCCTATACGGATTTCTTCGAGCGGGGCACACGGGAATTCACCCCGCTGCTGCGCCGGGTGATCGCGTCGAAGGTGGATATCTTCGATCTGGACGGCAACACGCCGGCCGATTCCGGATTGATGCTACGCCAGATCCGACAGGCCGGATACAAGGGCCTGATTATCCAGGCCGGCGGGCCGGCGATGGAGCAGATCATCGAGATCGCCGGGCCGCTGGCGAATGGTTTCCAATCCTACGATATGCTAGATCTGCAGAGCGAGCGCGGCAAGGCGTTCGCCGCCCAGTACCGCGCGATGGGTTGGACCGGCATCATGGATGCACAGACCGGCGTGTTCTACACCGCGACGAAGGTGCTGTTCGAGGCGATGCGCCGGTCCGGCTCGACCGATCCGGACGTGCTGAAGACCGTGATCCCGACGGTGGATAATTTCGACAGCGGCGTCTATGCGCGGATCAGCTGGGGTGGGTTGCGCGAATACGGCGTGAACCACCAGATGCTGTCGCCGTTCTATATATCCGAGGTGAAAGACGACAAGATCGTCGCCGCGGCCGAGCTGTTTCCGCCCGCCGGATGAATATGGCGGGATGAACTTCACCGACCTTCTGACGCCGGTCCTGTTCGGGCAGATACTGCTGGACGGGCTCTCGGTCAGTTCGATCTATATCCTGATCGCGCTGGGTTTCACGCTGCTGTTCGGCATCATGCGGGTGGTGAATTTCGCGCATGGCGAGTTCGCCATGCTGGGCGGGTTCGCGCTGTATTGCCTGTGGGGCCAGTTCAAGCTGCCGTTCATCGTGGCGGTGCCGCTGGCCGGGCTGGTGGTGGCGGCCGGCAGCCTGGTGCTGGAACAGACGGTGTTCCGGTTCTTCTACCAGAAGATGTTCCAGAGCATGATCGGGCTGCTGGGTCTGTCCACGGTGATGATGTATTCGGCGATGATCCTGTGGGGCGAGCAGGAACGGCAGATCCCGCCGGCGTTCACCGACACGCTGGAGTTCGGCGCGAGCCTGTTCGGCGAGAATTTGCTGTTGCCGGTGGACCGGCTGGTGATGTTTGGCATCTCTCTGACCACCTTGGCGGCGTTCTATCTGCTGATCATGCATACCCGCATCGGCCTGGCCATGCGGGCGGCGGCCGAGGACGTGGAGGTCGCGGAGGCGATGGGCATCCGCACCCGCGTGGTCTATCGGCAGGCCTTTGCCGTGGCGATCTTCATGACCGCGATCGCCGGCGCGCTGTATGGCCAGATCTACTTCCTGTCATTCCAGATGGGCGACCAGCCGCTGCTGAAGGCGTTCATCGTGGTGATCCTGGGCGGCATGGGATCGATCCCCGGGGCAGCGCTGGGCGGGCTGATCCTGGGAATGGGCGAGGTGTTCCTATCCACGCTGTTCGGGCCTTCGGTGTCCAATTTCGTTTCCTTCGGCGGCGTGATCGCCATACTGATCTGCCGGCCCTGGGGCCTGTTGGGGAAGCCGGAATGAAGCCGCGTTCGCCCCCCGTGTTGCTGCTGGCCGGTGGGTTGGCCGGCGTGCTGTTCCTGGTGCTTTGGCCGCTGGCCTGGCGCAGCGACTTCATCCTGTATATCGCCACGTTGGTGCTGCAGTTCTCGATCGGGGCGTGTTCGCTGCAACTGATCATCCGCACCGGGCATATCAGCCTGAGCCATGCCGCGTTCGCGGGGATCGGCGGCTATGCGTCTGTGCTTCTGGTAAAGAGTGCCGGGTGGCCGTGGCACTTCGCGCTGATCGGCGCGATCCTGGCGCCGGCGGCGTTCGCGGCGCTGATCGGGCCGGTGCTGCTGCGCTTGTCCGGGAAATACTTCGTGCTGGTGACGTTCCTGTTCGGCGAGCTGATGCGCTTTGTGGCGACCGACTGGCAGGGCCTGACCGGCGGATCGAACGGCATCTTCGAAATCCCCAAGCCGTATCCGGCGATGCGCGATCCGCTGAACTATTATTGGCTGTCGCTGGGTTTCTCGGTCGTCTGCGTCGGGCTGTGCGTGCGGATCATGCGCAGCGAGATCGGCCGGGCGATGGATGCGATGCGCGAGAGCGAGAAGCTGACGGAATGCGCGGGGGTGCCGGCCTTCCGCATCAAGGTGCTGATCTTCGTGATCGCCTGCGGGCTGGCCGGCGTGCAGGGCAGCCTGAACGCGCACATGAACAATGTGATCACGCCCGGCAATTTCGGACCGCTGGAAAGCCTGAACCTGGTGGTGATGAACGTGATCGGTGGGATGACCAACATGGGCGGCGCGCTGCTCGGCACGGTGTTCCTGGTGGCGCTGCCGGAACTGCTGCGCGGGTATGTGGAGTGGCAGCGGGTGATCTACGGCGTGATCCTGATCGTGGTGATGGCGTTCCTGCCCGGCGGGCTGGTGGAGCTTTGGGGCCGGCTGCGGGGGCTGGTTACCGGCGAGGCGGTGCGCGGCACCGCCGTGGTAACGGACGAAACCTGATGGCGCGGGCATGATGGCAAGGACGGGCGGGTCCCCCCTGCTGGTGATCGAGGGGTTGTCGAAGACGTTCGGCACGCTGCGGGCGGTGCAGAATTTGAACCTGAGCGTAGCGGATGGCGAGATCCTGGGGATCATCGGTCCGAACGGTGCGGGCAAGACCACGACGGTGAACCTGATGGCCGGCGCGTTCAAGCCGACCAGCGGCCGGGTGCTGTTCGACGGGCACGACGTGACCGGGTTTCCGCCGCACCGGCTGGCGGCGCAGGGGCTGGTGCGGACGTTCCAGTCCACCACCGTGTATGGCACGCAGACGGTGCGGGAGAACTGCCGGCGCGGCGCGTTCCTGCATCTGTTTCCCGGGTTTTTCCCGGCGCTGGTGCCGACGGCGCGGGCACGCGCTCTGCGCGCGGAGGTGGAGACGGAGATCGACCGGCTGCTCGATTGGCTCGGGCTGGCGGAATTCGCCGAGAGCGAGGCGCGCAACCTGCCCTACGGCGTGCAGAAGACGCTGGGCATGGCGATCGCGCTGGCGGCGCGGCCACGGCTGGTGATGCTGGACGAGCCGGTGGCGGGAATGTCGGCGGAGGAAACCGACCATGTGCGCGACACCATCAAGCGCATTCGCGGCGCCGGCATCTCCGCCATCGTCATCGACCACAACATGCGTTTCATATCCGGCCTGTGCGACCGGGTGCTGGTGCTGCACCACGGCGAGGAGCTGGCCATCGGCACGCCGGGCGAGGTGATGGCGCAGCCAGCGGTGATCGAGGCCTATCTGGGCAAGGGCCACGCAAAGGCGGGAAGGCCATGAGCCTGCTGACGATCGATCAGCTGGAGGTTCGCTACGGGCCGATCTACGGCACCCATTCGGTATCCCTGACGCTCGATGCCGGGGAGACGGTGGCGCTGGTGGGATCCAACGGGGCGGGCAAATCCTCCACGCTGAAGGCGATCATGGGCATCGCGCCGGTGGCGCGCGGCACGATCACGCTGGATGGCAAGTCGCTGCTTGGCGTTCGCCCGGCGGATGTGGTTCGCCGGGGACTGGGCTACTCGCCGGAGGGGCGGCGGGTGTTCGGCCAGTTGAGCGTGCGGGAGAATTTGGAGGTCGGCGGCATCATCATCGACAAGGCGTCGATGCGACAGCGCATGGAGCAGATGTTCGGCTATTTCCCCCGCCTGCGCGAACGCGCTTCGCAGCGGGCGGGCTCGTTGTCGGGCGGCGAGCAGCAGATGCTGGCGATCGGGCGTGCGTTGATGAGCCGGCCACGGGTGTTTCTGCTCGACGAACCATCGCTGGGGCTGGCGCCGATCGTCGTGGAGCGGATCGGCGAGATTATCGCGGAGGTGCAGAAGGCCGAGGGGCTGGCCGTTATCCTGGCCGAGCAGAACGCGGTGTGGGCGCTGGCGATCGCGCATCGCGCGGTGATCCTGGAGCTTGGCCACATTGCCGTGCAGGGCTCGGCCGAGGCCATGCGGGCGGACCCGCAAGTGCAACGGGCGTTTCTGGGGCTGGAGTGATCGGGCGGGGGCGCGCAAGGACGCCGCGGATTGCCGGGTTCTTGTTTAATCGCCAGAGCGGCTGGTGCCAAGCCAATGGGTACGGGAACCGCTAACGCGATCGGCGATCGGCGATCGGCGATCGGCAGTTTAAGAGGATGTGGCAGCCAAGGTTCTGTCCTAGTCTATTCACTTCGGTGCTGGCGCAGCCACATCATGCTCGGAGAGCGGGGACGACCTGCCCAATGATCCCGGGACTTAAGCGGCCCATGCGATATCGGCCAGGTATGTTCGGTAGCGGGGCATATAGCGTTGTCCTGATAACGGTTGTGCTCGATGTGCTGGCGTTGGGTTTGGTCGCACCGGTGTTGCCACAACTGGTTCTGCGCTTCCTGCAGGGGCAGACCTCGGAAGCCGCCGTGGTTTATGGGGTGTTCGGCACCGCATGGGCGCTGATGCAATTCGTCTTCTCGCCGATCCAGGGCGCGTTATCGGACCGCTTCGGGCGGCGACCGGTGATCATTCTTTCGAACCTTGGCACCGGGCTCGACTACCTCCTGATGGCGGTGGCACCCACACTCAGTGTGCTGATGCTCGGGCGGGTGCTCAACGGCATTACATCCGCCAGCATATCGACGGCCAGCGCCTTCATCGCCGATACGATGCCGCCCGACCGG
>CAINEA010000382.1 GCA_903847525.1 uncultured Acetobacteraceae bacterium
CCAGGAGTTCGAGGCGTTCCTGCTGGAAATCCTGTCGGATTATCAGGTGACGATCCCGGAGATCGGAGTTGTCGAAGCGATCACGCCGCCGATCGTGTTCCTGACGTCCAACTCCATGCGTGACCTGGGCGACGCGCTGAAGCGGCGCTGCCTGCACCTGCATATCGGCTTCCCCGATGCCAAGCTGGAAGCCCGCATCATCGACACGCGGGTGCCCGGGATCGACGAGAAGCTGCGCAAGCAGCTGGTCAGCTTCGTGCAGCAACTGCGCGCGCTGGAACTGAAGAAGCTACCCTCGGTCAGCGAGACGATCGACTGGGCGCGGGTGCTGGTGCTGCTGCATGCCAACATGCTGCAGTCGGACATGGTGCGCGAGACGCTGAACGTGCTGCTGAAATTCGAGAGCGATATCGAAGCGGCCGGCAAGCAGATCGACAGCATGACCCACAAGGCGCGCCAGGAGGCGGGGTTTGCCGACTGACGTTCAGCTACACCCGATAGCGCCGGTGCAGACCGGGCCGACGATGAGCGAGCCGCTGCGGCGGTTCCTCACCGCCGCGCGGTCTGCCGGGGTGCGTATCTCCTCGGCCGAGAGCATTGATGCCATGCGGGCGGTGGAGGTTGTCGGATTCTCCGACCGGACCGTGCTGCGCGACAGCCTGTCGCTGCTGGTGGCGAAGTCTGTCGAGGAAAAGCAGATTTTTGCTGATTGCTTCGAGCTTTACTTCCAACGCAACGATTTTACCAAGCCGAACGAGCCGGGCTGGCGAACACCGCAAGCCGAGGACGAAGACGACGAGGATGGCGGCAACCAGGGCGGGGGGCCTGGCGGTACCGGCGGCGCCCAAGGCATGGGTGGCGGCCAGGGGCAGAGCAAGGCGGCCGGCGACAAGCTGGCGCAGATGCTGCTGGCGGACGACCGGGCAGGCCTCTCCCAGGCGATGGAGCAAGCGGCCGAACAGATCGGGCTGAACAAGATCAGCTTCTTCACCCAGACCAATCTGTATACCCGCCGGATCATGGAGCGGATGGGTATCCGCCCGGTGGAACGCGAGATCGAGGCGCTGCGCCGCGACAACAACGACGCCACCAACAGCCGCGCGGACGCGCTGGATACCGGGCGCGAGCGGTTACGCGATCGGGTGCGCGATTTCGTCGAGCGGAACCTGCTGCTGTTCGCCAAGGGCGAGAACGAGAAGTTCCGCGAGGAACTGCTGAAATCGTCCAAGCTGAGCAATATGGAACGCCGCGACATGGACCGGATGCGCGTGATCGTGCGCGGCATCGCCAAGAAGTTGGCCGAAAAATATGGTCGCAACCGCAAGAAGAAGAACCGCGGCCAATTGGATACGCGCAAGACGATCCGGCGCAACATGGCCTGGGAGTCGATCCCGTTCATCACCGTCTGGAAACAGAAGAAGATCGATAAGCCGAAGGTGATGGTGCTGTGCGACGTCTCCGGTTCGGTCGCGGCAATGTCGCAGTTCCTGTTGCTGTTCCTCTACACGATGAACGAGGCGCTATCGAACATCCGCAGCTTCGCCTTCGCCGGCAATCTGATCGAGGTGAGCGAGATCCTGGAGAAGAAGCCGATCGAGGAAGCGATCACCCAGATCATGATGACCGTGGGCTTCGGTTCATCGAATTACGGCAACGCGCTGCTGGATTTTGAGGAGGGCTTCTTCTCCGCCGTGGACAGCAAGACGACCGTGATCATCCTGGGCGACGCGCGGGGCAACTATAACGATCCGCGCACCGACATCGTGCAGCGGCTGTCCGAACGCGCGAAACGGCTGATCTGGCTGAACCCGGAGTACAAATCGTCCTGGGGAACGGGCGATTCGGACATGTTCCGCTATGGGCCGTACTGCCATATCCTGACCGTGTGCAACACGATCCGGCATCTGGAGAATATCGTTACCGATATGCTGAAGGGCTCGCGTTAACACCCTGACTGAAGGACCGGGCCCAAAATTGCACTGTTGACTTTGCCCAGCCCGGGCGCACCCTTCCTGTAATCGCGGGGACTGAGAACCGCCAGGGGAGGGAATAATGCGCCTGTTCAGGACGATCATCGTTGCTGTGCTGTCCATAGTGGCCGCTTCCGCGTCCGCGCAGCAATCGGGTGGCGTGTTGCGCATCACCCATCGCGACAGCCCAGCGAGCCTGTCCATCCACGAGGAGGGCACGAACTCCGTGCTGACACCGATGATGGCGGTGTTCAACAATCTGGTGGTCTACGACCAGCACGTGAAGCAGAACAGCATGAACTCGGTTGTCCCGGAACTGGCAACATCTTGGTCGTGGAACGAGGATTTCACCAAGCTCACGTTCAAGCTGCGTGAGGGCGTGCGCTGGCACGATGGCAAGCCGTTCACCGCCAAGGATGTGCAATGCACCTGGAACCTGCTGGCCGGGCGGTCACAGGACAAGATGCGGCTCAATTTTCGCGAGGGCTGGTATAAGAACCTGGCGGATGTGACCGTCGCCAGCGACACCGAGGTGACGTTCCACCTGAGGAAGCCGCAACCGGCATTCGTGGCGCTGCTCGCCTCCGGCTATTCGCCGGTCTATCCCTGCCATGTCCCGGCCAGCACCCAGCGAACCCGGCCGATCGGCACCGGCCCGTTCAAGCTCGCGGAGTTCAAGGCGAACGAATCGATCAAGCTTACTCGAAACCCGGATTACTGGAAGCCGGGCCTACCGTATCTGGACGGCATCGAATTCACCATCATCCCGAACCGCTCGACCGCCATCCTGGCCTTCGCCGCCGATAAGTTCGACGTGACCTTTCCCTTCGAGATCACCATCCCGCTGGTGAAAACCGTCCTGCAACAGGCGCCGAACGCCACCTGTGAGATCGCCGCCAGCAATGTCAGCACCAACCTGATGGTCAATCGGGAAGTGGCGCCGTTCGACAATGCCGACATCCGCCGCGCGATGGCGCTGGCGCTGGACCGCAAGTCCTTCATCGACATCCTGTCGGAAGGCCAGAACGATCCAGGCGGGGCGATGCTGCCGCCGCCGGAAGGCGTATGGGGATTGCCGCCGGACTTGCTGCGCACCCTGCCCGGCTATGGCTCGGACGTGGAGCAGAACCGCGCGGAGGCGCAGCGGATCATGCGCGGGCTTGGCTATGGCCCGGAGAAACGGCTGCGGATCAAGGTGTCGACCCGCAACATCCCGACCTATCGCGACCCGGCTGTGATCCTGATCGATCAGCTCAAGCACGTGTATATCGACGGCGATCTCGATGTGGTGGAAACCGCCGTGTGGCACCCCAGGATCGCGCGCAAGGATTTCGTCATCGCCCTGAACCTGACCGGCAGCGGAGTCGATGATCCGGACCAACAATTCTACGAAAGCTATGTCTGCGGCGCGCAACGCAACTACACCAGCTACTGCAACCCGGAGATCGACGCGCTGGTCGACCGGCAATCAGCCGAGAGCGATCAGGCCAAGCGCAAGCTGATCGTCTGGGAGATCGACCGTAAGCTGCAGGAGGATGGCGCCCGGCCGATCATCATGCACGCGAGAACCGCCACCTGCTGGCAGCCGCGAGTGAAGAACATGACGATCATGGTCACCAGCATCTACAATGGCTGGCGCTTCGAAGACACTTGGTTGGCGAAATAGGCGGGGTCCACATCCGCCGCGAAAATGGCCAACGCGCCGCGGGGACGTCAGGCGGCGCGGAGTTTCTGGCGCGCGCGTCCTGCCAGGTGCGTGAGGATCAGGTGCAGGCCGGCGGGACGTAGGGGGTTGGCGATGATCAGGCCGATCCGTTGGCGACGCCGGCCGACCCATTGGCGCTTGTAGGGATCGTCCCCGCGGCCGAAATCGAGTTCGGTCACGCAGTCTTTCTCCAGCAGGGAGCGGATCATCAGGGCCGTGAGCACGGTGCCGGGGGAAATCGGCTTGAACGCTTCGTCGTGGGCGAGTTTCAGGACGGAACCGGTTTTTCCGGTGGTATCGTTGCCGGTGACGACCCAGTATTGCACGGCGATCGGTGTTTCCGCCTGGCGCAACACGCCGAGGCGCAGGATCCCCATCGCGGCCGCGGCGTGCATGAAGCTGGCATTGAAGTCGGGAAACGGTTCCGGTTCCTTCCAGCTTCTTGCGTAGACGTCCTCGAAGGCGGCGATGCCTGTTTCCAGTTCGGCACCGCCGCAGATAAGGTCGAACCGGATGGTCTTGTCGCGCAGGGCCTTGCCGAGTTTGCGTCGCACGGTTTCGCGTAGGGCGCCATCGCGGCTACGGAGATAGGTGTCCCAGGATCCGGCGGTGACGGGTTCGTGCCAGTTGCCGAAATGGTCGAAGCGAAGGAGCACCAGTCCCATCGAGCTTATGCCGTCGAGCATCGGTTGGAGGCCGGGCCAGCCCGGGTCCAGCGCCTCGATCCGGACGGAAGCGCGGGCGCGGCAGAAGCGCGCGAAGGTTCGGCCGATCAGGCGGATTGTGGCGGCGGTCGCGTCGCGAGCGATCAGAGGTTGGTACAGGCAGGTGTAGGGCGTGGTAAGGCTCTGCCACGTGCCGTCGTTATGGGTTTCCAGGGGGAACAGCGCGCGGGGCTGACCGTCCTGCTGGCAGAGAATGAAGGAGGGATGGCTTGAGGCGGGCAAAGCGGTGGCGATGACGCAGCGATACCAGTCACGGGTGGAGAACAGGTTGCCGATAGACGGATCGGCGAACAGGGCATCGGCCGCAGGCGGCAGCGCCGCCAGGCTGTCGAACCGTGCCGCGCGCCAAGTGCCGCCACGCCCGATCACCCGGCCGGCGCTCAATCGAACAGCGACAGATCAATCAGGTCGCCCATCCGGTTGTAGCCGGCATCGCTGGGGTGAAGATGATCGCCGTTGTCGTAGACCGACAGCATCCGCGCGGGGTGGTCGGGATCGCGCAATCCTGCGTCGAAATCGATCACCGCATGAAAAGCGCCCGAACTACGGATCCATTCGTTGACCGCGATCCGCTTGGCCTCGCCCGCCGGCGTGAAGGCGCCGAGCATGAAGGTTTCGTTCTCGAACGGAGTCAGCGTGCCGCCGAACAGCTTGATACCGCGATCGCGGGCACGCATGGCCATCTGGTTGAGGCCGGCGATCAGGTCCGCGGCGGTGACCACCTCTTCGGCCAGTCCACGCCGGTTGCGGATATCGTTGATGCCTAGCACGACGATCGCATGGGTCACGCCCGGCTGGGCCAGCACGTCCCGATCGAAGCGCCTCACGCCGCTGTCGCCGCGAATGTCGTGCGCGACGCGGTTGCCGCCCAGGCCATGGTTCATGACGCCGTACATCTTGCCGCCGCGGGCGACGAGGCGTCGGGCCAGTTGGTCGGGCCAGCGGCAAAATGCGTCATAGGTCGAGATATTGCCATCGGTGATCGAGTCGCCGAATGCGACGATCCCGCCGATATCGCGGCTGGTCAGCACGTCGATGCCGCTCAGGAAGAACCAGTCATCGATCATCCGACTGGCGTGCATGACCTCGTGCCCGGTGAAATCGCCGGGCGGCGACAGGTAATTCAGCTGCCGGGAATAACGGCCAGTGACGCCGAACGCCGCAGGGACATCGTTGGGAATGTGGATGCTGACCGCGAGATCGTCGAGCGGCGCAACCGTCAGCGACACCGGATCGCTGATCGCGAAGGCACCGGCCGGGATCTTCACCGTGGCGGAGCCGTTGAAGGTTACGATGCGGTCCGTTTCCGGGCGCATTCCGGGACCCGGGGCGCGCAGCGCGACATGGGTGGAGGCGATGACCAGATCGCCCTGGCCCGCCGCGTTCGACAGCCGGACACGGATCGTGTCGCCGCCGATGCTGATGCGCGGAAACATGCGGATGGTCGGGGAACTGAGCGCCACGCCGTCCGCCGGCGCGGGCGTCGCGGCCCAGGTGCCAACCCAATGCGATGTCATAAGATACCCTCCCGTTTGAACGGTAGGGGATGCGAAGCGGGGCCAATCGTCAAGCTCGGTTGCCCGGCTTAGGCGGAACAGGCAAGTTTGCCGTAATCGAACGGGTTCGGCGCACCGGTGCCGCCCGCAAACAAGGAGGATTTACCATGCAACTTGGCGCCCTCGTGCCATTCGGCGACATCGGCGGCGATCCGGAAACCGTGCGCGACTACGCGCAGGGCATGGAGGCGATGGGATATGATTTCCTGGAAGCGCCGGATCATGTGCTGGGCGCCAATACGGCGTCGCGGCCAGGCTGGGAAGCGGGGCGCAACACCTCCGAGGATCTGTTCCACGATCCGTTCGTTCTGTTGAGCTACCTGACCGGCGTGGCGCCGAAATTGGGTTTCTCGACCGGCGTGCTGATCGTGGCGCAGCGCCAGACCGCTTTGGTGGCGAAGCAGGCGGCGTGCCTGGACGTGCTGTGCAAGGGACGGTTCCGGCTTGGCATCGGCGTGGGCTGGAACGAGGTGGAGTTCGTCGGGCTGAACGAGAATTTCCACAATCGCGGCCGCCGCTCCGAAGAACAGGTGCAGGTCATGCAGGCGCTGTGGCAGCAGGATCACGTGACCTTCAAGGGCAAGTACCACACGATCGACGATGCCGGCATCAACCCGCGTCCGGCGTCGGGCCGGGTCCCGGTCTGGTATGGCGGGCATCATGAAAAGACCCTGCCACGTATCGCCAAATGGGGCGATGGCTGGATGCCGAATGCCTATCCGCCGGACCAGAGCGCACTGGACATCTTTGCCGACCTACACCGTCTGACAGAAGCGGAGGGGCGGGATCCCAAGGCGATCGGGATCGAGGTCTGGACCTCCTGCGGCGCGGGTACCGCGGCGGATTGGCGCAAGGAGGCGGCGTTCTGGAAGGCCGCGGGGGTGTCGCATATCTGCCTGACGACGACATTTCATCGCCGACACCATCACCGCATCGCCGGCAAGACACTCGGCGATCACCTGACGGCGTTGGAACGCTACCGTGAGGCGATCGCCGATATTCTGTAGACCCGGACTAGCTTAGGCGGTGGCACCGCCGTCGACGGCCAGGGCGACGCCGTTGACGAAGGAGGCTTCGTCCGACAGCAGGAACAGCGCCGCGTTGGCGAGTTCCTGCGGCTGGGCGACGCGGTGCATCGGGTTCTGGCCGCCGCGCTTGGTGACCAGGGTTTCCGGGGTCTCGCCGGCCGGCAACTGGCTGTCGGGGCGGGCGACGAACACACGCAGCATCGGGGTGTCGGTCGGGCCCGGGCAGATGGCGTTAATGCGGATACCCTCATGCCCGTAGCGCTTCGCCATCGAGCGGACCATGCCGACGATGCCGAACTTCGCCGCCGAATAGAGCGGGCTGAAGGTCGATCCGCTGAGGCCGGACGTGGAGGCGGTGAACAGCAATGCGCCGCCGCCCCGCGCGCGCAGTTCCGGTAGGGCGACGGTTGTGGTGACGAACACGGTGCGGACGTTCAGGTCCATCACCTGGTCGTATTCCTTCATGTCCAGTCCCTCGACCATGGACGGGCCGGGGTGGCCAACATGGTTCCAGGCGAAATCCAGGCCGCCGAAATGCTTGACCGTCTGCTTGACGATGTCGCGGGCAAACTCGTCGTCGCGCAGATCGCCGGACAGGGCAATCGCGCGGCCGCCGGCGCTGGTGATGTCATGCGCGACCGCCTCGGCGGCCGCCTTGTTAAGATCCACCACGGCCACGGCGGCGCCCTCGCGGGCGAAGGTGATGGCCCCTGCCCGGCCCATGCCCGAACCCGCGGCCGTGACCAGGCCGATCTTGTTTGCCATACGCATTTTCTTGGTTTCCTTCAGCTCAGTTTACGTTGTTCGTCGAGCCAGCCGAGCATGATGCCGTTGAACACCCCGGGATGTTCCACGTTGGGGAAGTGCAGCGCATGGGCGATCTCGCCATAGCGCCCGTTCGCCACCAGCGCGGCGATGCGCTTGTTGGCAGCGGGCGGGGTGCCGACATCGTCGCTGCCGCAGATGGTCATGACCGGGATCTTCACGCTCGGCAGGCCGGCGACGAAGTCGATCTTGCTGATCGCCTCCACGCAGCCGAGATAGCCCTGCGGGGTGGTCGCCGCAATGGTGTCGCGCAGTTGCTTGTAGCGGGCGGGGTTCTTCGCCTTGAACGCGTCGGTCAGCCAGCGTGCCACTGATGCGTCCGCGTGGGGTTCCACCGAGTTGGCCTGCCGTACGGGCTTCTTCCGATCCTCCCACGTGCCCGCCGCGGATTCCGGAACGACCGGCATGGTGTCGCACAGCATCGCGGAAATTAGCCTTGGCTGGTGCTCGATCGCCAGGGCCTGGCCGATCATGCCGCCGATCGACAGGCCGATGTAATGCACGCGGTTGAAACCGAGATAATCGAGTGCCGCGATCACGTCGCCGGCCAGTTCGCTCATGGTGTAGGGGCCGGGCACCGGGTCGCTGCCGCCATGGCCGCGCATGTCCAGCCGCAGCACGCGGTAGCCGGCGTTCAGCAGCACCGGAATTTGCTCGGCCCACATGCCGCCGTCGGAGGCCAGCGAATGGGTCATGCAGACGACCGGGCCGGCGCTGCCGGTGAGGTCGTAGTAGAGCTTGCGGTTCTTCAGCGGGATCAGCGACATGATGCTTCCTTTGGATCGTTTCGGACGATGGTAAATTCCGGTAGGTTCAGTTTTGCCGCGGCTTGCCGATCTGCACCAGCTGGCCGCCATCGACCGGCAGCGCGACGCCGGTGATGAAATTCGCCTCGTCGGAGGCGAGGAACAGGGCCGCGTTGGCGATGTCCCAGCCGGAGCCCTGGTGGTGGCGCAGCGGCACGCGGGCATTGCGCTCGGCCTCGATCTCCGAGCGCGGCTTGCCGGTCACGCGCACGCGGGTATCGGTGCCCATCGGCGTGTCCATCAGCCCGGGCAGGATGACGTTGGCCCGCACGCCGTCGGCGGCATAGGTGATGGCGAGTTGCTGCACATAGGCGATCATCGCAGCCTTCGTGGCCTTGTAGGCGACGAAGGGGTACATTTCGATCGCGGAAACCGACGAGATCATCAGGATAACGCCGGATTGCTGCGCGATCATGATGGGCAGCACGTGCTTGGCGGCCATCACCGCGCCGCGGATGTTCACCGCGCTGACAAGGTCGAACGCGTCCTCGGTGATCTCCGTCGGCGTGTCGTCGCCGCCGGCGATGGAGATGCCGACATTGTAGTGCAGGATATCGATGCGGCCCCACAGGCGCATCGCCTCGGCCACCGCGGCCGCGAGTTCCGAGCTGCGGCGCACATCTGCCTGGAACGGGATGCAGTCGGGGCCAGCCATGGCGGCGGTTTCCCGGGCACTGTCGAGGCTGCGGTCCACGGCGAGGATCTTGGCACCTTCCTGGGCGAAGCGCAGCACCGTGGCGCGGCCGTTGCCGATGGTCTCGCCGGGGCTTTGGCCCGCACCAATGATGACCGCGATTTTGCCCGCGAGCCGCATATCCGTTCTCCGTTTCCAAACCCTGGGTTCTTGGCCCGATCCGCATCATGGACGAGGACGCGAGTATCGCCAATCGGGCATCGCCAATCTCGACATCCCGGCCGCGCCGCTGCAAGCTGCCGGCAACAGAAAATCAGGAGGATCTGGACCATGAAGGGTGTCGTTTTCACCGGCGGACGCGAACTGGAGATCATGAATTTCCCCGACCCCACGCCGGGGCCGGACGAGGTTGTGCTGGAGATGAAGGCGTCGGGCATGTGCGGCTCCGACCTGAAGACCTACCGGCTGGCCAAGGGCGCCTCGAAGGGAAACGGATTGCCGGATGCGGCCGGGCCGGTGATCGGCGGGCATGAGCCGTGCGGCGTCGTGGCGGCGATCGGCACTGCCGTGATGCCGGCGCAGGCGAAGATCGGCCAGCGCGTGATGGTGCATCACTATATCGGCTGCACCACCTGCGGTCATTGCCGTACCGGCTGGGCGCAATTGTGCCAGGAAACCGCAATCAAGGTGTACGGCGCCAACGCCCATGGCGGCCACGCGCAATACCTGAAAGTGCCGGCCAGCACGCTGGTGCCGCTGCCCGATGAATTGACATTTGAGGCCGGGGCGGCGATTTCCTGCGGCACAGGCACGGCCTATGGCGCGCTGCGGCGGATGAACATCTCCGGCAACGATGTGATCGCGATCTATGGCCAGGGTCCGGTCGGTTTGTCCGGTACGCAACTGGCCGCGGCGATGGGGGCGCGGGTGATCGCGCTGGATATCAGCGAGGAACGCCTGGCGCGCGCACGCGAGTTCGGCGCCTGGGCGACGATCGATCCACGTTCCAACGATCCGGTGGGCGCGATCAAGGAGCTGACGCATGGGCGCGGTGCCGACCTGACGCTCGATACATCCAGCTCCCCGGAAGCGCGCAGCCAGGCGATCCGCAGCGCGAAGGTATGGGGCACGATGTGCTTCGTGGGCGAAGGCGGCGACGTGAAGATCGATGTCAGCCCGGACGTGCTGCGCAAGCAGCTGACGATGATCGGCTCCTGGACGTTCTCCCATTCCGGCCAGGCCGAATGCGCCCGCTTCGTCGTCGAGCGCGGGATCGACGTGGACAAGCTGTTCACCCAGCGCTGGAAGCTGGAGCAGGCGGACGAGGCCTATAAGCTGTTCGACCAGCAGACCAGCGGCAAAGGCGTCTTCTTGATGTAACCAATCCTTTGCTGGTGCCGGGACGGCGAATTCGTTAGGCTCCCGGCACACGCAACGGGGGGTTTCACATGAGCGATCTGCAAGGCGGCTGTCTGTGCGGCAAGGTGCGCTACACCGTGTCCGCCGATCCGGTGTTTTCCGGTGTCTGCCACTGCAAAAACTGCCAGAAGGGCACCGGTTCGGCATTCTCCGTCGTGATGGCGGTGCCGAGCAGCGGCGTTGCCGTTACCGGCACACTGACCAGCTATGTCGGCAAGGGCGACAGCGGCAAGGACATCACCAAGCGGTTCTGCCCGAATTGCGGTTCTCCGATCAGCAGCGAAGCGGCCTTGATGCCCGGCGTGACGATGATCGAGGTCGGTACACTCGACGATCCATCCGCGGCGAAACCGACGATGCATATCTATTGCCGCAGCAAGATGGATTGGATGCCCATCCCGGAAGGCGTCGGCACGTTCCCGACCATGCCGATGCCCGGCTGAGGGCGGCTGGAGCGAGACAAGGCTGGGGCTCCGCCCCAG
>CAINEA010000383.1 GCA_903847525.1 uncultured Acetobacteraceae bacterium
ACCAGGGCCATACTTCTGCTGCAATTCTGTGCAAGGTTCTGTGTCATGAAGTCCATAACGCTTTTCCATCGGCTCGCGCTGGCCACGCTGGTGTTGCTGGCGTTTGCCGTCATCGTGTCGCCATCGCCCGCCCGGGCCTGGTGGCGGGGCGGACTGTGGGTGGGCGTCGCGCCGCCGCTCTATCTCGCACCCCCGGTCTATCTTCCGCCGCCGGTCTACTACGCCCCTCCGCCGATGGTGTATGCGCCGCCTCCATTCTACGTCGCACCGCCGCCGCGCTATTCCTCCACATGTTATGCGGGAGCCTACACCTGTCCGATGCAGTCGGCCGGACCTCTCGGCACTCCCTGTTCTTGTCCGACCGACCGCGGCCGTGCCTACGGGCGGGCCGGCTGACCCAGCCGGATATCGCCGATTACGCGCTGTTGGGTGACTGCCGCAGTGCGGCCCTGGTCAGCCGTGCCGGCAGCATCGATTGGTTATGCTGGCCTCGCTTCGATAGCCCAGCCTGCTTCGCCGCGCTGCTTGGTACTGATGCGCACGGAAATTGGCGCCTCGCCCCGGTAGCGCCGGCCCTGCGTCTGTCGCGTGCCTACCGCCCCGGCACATTGATCCTGGAGACGTTCATCGAGACCGCCGAAGGCAGCGTGGCGGTGATCGATTTCCTGGCGGCTGGAACGGATGCCCCCACGCTTGTTCGGATCGTCGAGGGACGACGCGGGCAGGTCGGTCTGCACATGCATCTGAGACTCGGCTTCGATTATGGCGCGGCGATCCCTTGGGTGACCGCTCTGCCCGATCGCGATGGCCTTGCCGTAGTGGCCGGACCGGACCGCGTGGTGTTGCGTGCCGGCATAAGCCTGCACATTCGGGGACCGGTCGGCACGGCAAATTTCGATGTTGGCGCGGGCGATCGCGTGGCCTTTGTTCTGTCTCATGGTCCGTCTCATCTGGAATTACCGGATGGCGTTGATCCGGTCGCCGAGTTGGCGCGCACGGAGGCGTTCTGGACCCGCTGGCATCCCCATCCTACTGAGGCCGATGCGCTCGAGCAGGCCATTTCGCAATCTCTTCGCACCCTGAAGGCCATGACCTATGCGCCAACCGGCGGCATCGTGGCGGCCCCCACCACGTCGTTGCCAGAGCGCCCGGGTGGGCAGCGCAATTGGGATTACCGGTTCTGCTGGCTGCGCGACTCCGCCCTGACCGTCCGCTCCCTGCTGCGCGCCGGACACACGCTGGAAGCATCGGCCTGGCGGGACTGGCTGCTGCGTGCGGTCGCCGGCAGCGTGAGCCAGGTGCACACGATCTACGGCCTTGCCGGAGAACGCCGGCTCGCGGAATGGGAGGCCGACTGGCTGCCGGGATACCAGGGCGCGCGCCCCGTGCGCATCGGCAACGGCGCCGCGGGGCAACTGCAGATCGACGTGTTCGGCGAACTGATGGACACGCTGTACCTGGCCGCCCGGGCCGGACTGCCACCGGACGGCGATATCTGGCAATTGCAGGTCGCGCTGCTTGCGCAGTTGGAGACCGTTTGGGCCGAGCCGGACGAAGGTATCTGGGAGGTGCGCGGCGGGCGCCAGCATCTCACTTATTCGAAGGTGATGGCCTGGGTGGCATTCGATCGCGCCATCGTCAGCGCGACGGAATTCGATTTGCCGGGGCCGGTGAACCAATGGCGCGCGATCCGGGCTCAGATCCACGAAACCGTTCTGCGCGAAGGCTTCAACGCCGGGCGCGGCAGCTTTGTGCAGAGCTTCGGCGGTCAGGCATTGGACGCCAGCCTGCTGCAACTGCCCCTAGTCGGATTCCTGCCGGTGGACGATCCCCGCATCGCCGGCACCGTCGCGGCGATCGAGCGGGAACTGACGGAGGACGGCTTCGTGCTGCGCTACCGTACCGAGGAGACCGACGACGGCTTGCCTCCCGGCGAGGGGGTGTTTCTGGCCTGCAGCTTCTGGCTCGTGGAAGTGATGGCGCTGCAAGGCCGCCGCGATCAGGCGGCCGCCCTGTTTGACCGGCTTCTAGCCATACGCAACGATGTCGGCCTGCTGGCGGAGGAATACGATCCGCCCACCGGGAAACTACTGGGCAACTTCCCGCAGGCATTTTCGCATCTGGCATTGGTCGATGCGGCCTGGCGGCTCACTCGGCCGGCACGGGTCCTATAACCCGCCGCCGCCCACCCGACAGCCGCTCCAGCGCTAGGTAAACCACCGGCGTCGTATACAGCGTCAGCATCTGCGATACGATCAGCCCACCGACGATGGCGATGCCGAGCGGGCGGCGCAGTTCCGCGCCGGTGCCGAAGGCGAAGGCCAGCGGCAGCGCGCCAAGAAGCGCGGCCAGCGTGGTCATGATGATCGGCCGGAAACGTTCCAGGCAGGCCTCGTGAATCGCCTGCTCCGCCGTCTTGCCGTGCTCGCGCTGCGCCTCCAGTGCGAAATCCACCATCATTATGGCATTCTTCTTCACGATGCCCATCAGCAGGATGATGCCGATAATCCCCATGATCGACAGATCCGTCCCGGTCACCAGTAGGGCCAGCAGCGCGCCAAGTCCGGCGGAGGGCAGGGTGGACAGGATGGTAATTGGCTGGATCAGGCTTTCGTACAGCACGCCCAGCACGATATAAATCGAGATCAGGGCCGCCCCTATCAGCAACGGCTGCGATGCCAGTGATTTCTGCAGAAACTGGGCATTGCCGGCGAATTCGGTATGGATTTCCGGCGGCATGCGCAACTCTGCCGCTGCCGTCTCCACCGCCTGCACGGCGTCGCCGAGCGCCATGCCGTCGGCCAGGTTGAAGCTGAGCGTGGATGCCGGAAACTGCCCCTGGTGGCGCACGCTCAACGGCGCGGTCGAGCGTTCGAAATGCGCCACCGCAGAAATCGGAACCTGCTGGCCCGATGCGCTGCCGACATACAGATGACTTAGCTGGGCGGGATCGGTCTGCAGTTCCGGGTCGATTTCCAGTACCACGCGGTACTGGTTTCGATCAGTATAGATCGTCGAGATCTGCCGCTGCGAGTAGGCATTGTTCAGCGCATTGTCGATGCCGACCACCGATACGCCAAGCCGCGCCGCCGCATCGCGGTCGATGACCACGTTCAGCTGCGGCGAGGAACGATCCTGATCGCTGGTGACATCGGTGATGCCCGGCATCTGCTTCAGCCTGTCCTCCAGCTTCACGGTCCAGCTTCGCAGTTCCGCCAGGTCCTGGGAGATCATGGCGAACTGGTATTGCGCGCCGCCGGTCCGCCCGCCGCCGCGTAGATCCTGGGCCGAGAACAGGATGGTCTGTACCCCGCTCACCTGCGCGAGCTTGCCGCGCAGCCGGGCGATCACCTGTTCGGAGCTGACACCTCGCTCGGCGAGCGGCTTGAGGCTGATGATCAGGATGCCGCGGTTCAGCGACGACCAGCCTTGCGATACGCCGATCGTGGAACCGACGCTGGCGATCGCCGGATCGTTCAGCAGTACATCGACCACCGCGCGCTGGCGGTCATCCATCGCCTTGAACGACACATCCGGGGAGGCGATGGTGCTGCCCATCAACAGCCCGGTATCCTGAACCGGCAGGAAGCCCTTGGGCACCAGCGTATACAGCCGCACGGTCAGTACGATGGTAGCGAGCGTAAGCAGCAGCATGAACCAGCGGTGCAGCAACGCCCAGTCCAGGCTGTGGGCGTAGCCGCGCTGGAGCGCCGCCAGCGCCCGATCGATCGCCCGGTCGATCCGTCCCCAGCCGCCGGTGGGCGGCGGCGGGGCTGCCTTTATGAAACGGCCGCAGATCATCGGCGTCAGGGTCAGCGACACCAGCGCGGAAACGCCGATCGCCATCGTCAGCGTCATCGCGAATTCGTGGAACAGCCGTCCGAGAATGCCGCCCATGAACAGCAGCGGGATGAACACCGCGACCAGCGAGATGCTGATGGACATCACCGTGAAGCCGATCTGCCGCGAACCGGCCAGCGCCGCCTGCAACGGCGTCGCGCCCTTTTCCATGTGGCGGATGATATTCTCGATCATCACGATCGCATCGTCGATCACGAACCCCACCGAGATCGTCAGCGCCATCAGCGAGAAATTGTTCAGGGAGTAGCCGAGGAACCACATGCCCGCCACGGTGCCGCACAGCGACAGGGGCACCGTCGCCGCGGCCGCCAGCGTCGGCATCAGCCGGCGCATGAATACGAACACCACCAGCAGCACAAGTGCCACGGCGATCAGCAGGGTGATCTGGATGTCCGCCACGCTGGCGCGGATCGTCGTCGTGCGATCGATCAGCACGGTCGTATGGATGTCCGGCGGCATCCAGGTGAGCAGTTGCGGCAGTATCTCACGCACCCGGTCCGCCGTGTCGATGGCGTTCGCGTCGGAGGTCTTGGAAATGCTCAGCAGGATCGCCGGCTGCTTGCCGCTCCAGGCGGCGAGGCGGGAATTGTTGGTGCCGTTGATCACCGTCGCGACGTCCGACAGCCTGATCACCGCGCCGTTGACCGATTTCAGCACCAGCCTGCCGTATTCCGGCGCCTGCGATATCTGTCCGTTCAGGCCGATGCTGTCGGCGCGTTCGGGGCCCTGGAAGCCGCCGTTCGGTTGCAGCACATTGGCGCCGCGGATCGTGGAGTAGACGTCCTGTGCCGACAGGCCCGCTGCGGTCAGCCGGGCCGGGTCGAGCTGCACCCGCACGGCAGGCTTTTCCGATCCGTTGATCACCACCTGCGCCACGCCTTCCGACTGCGCCAGCCGTTGCGCCAGGATGGTGTCCACCGCGTCGTACATCGCCGTCGTGCTCAGCGTGTCGGAGGTCAGCGCCAGGGTCAGGATCGGCGTGTCGGCGGGGTTGATCTTGCGGTAATAGGGCCGTGTCGGCAGGTCGGACGGCAGGTCGGACGTGGCAGCGTTGATCGCCGCCTGCACGTCATGCGCCGCACCGTCGATGCTGCGATCGATTTCGAACTGGATGACGATGGCGGTGGAGCCGGTGGTGCTGATGGAGGTCAGTTCCGTTACACCCGGAATTTCCCCCAGGCGGCGTTCCAGCGGCGCGGCGATCGAGTTGGCCATCGTCTCCGGATCGGCGCCGGGCCGGGCGGCGAACACCACGATGGTAGGAATGTCCACGCTCGGCAGTGGTGAGATCGGCAGGAACCGATACGCGACGATCCCAGCCAGTAGCAGCGCGAGCGAGAGCAGGATGGTGGCGACCGGGCGGGCGATGAAGGGCGCGGAAAAGCCCATTTCCTATTCCGCCGGAACCGGCTTCGGGTCCGGTCCAGCCACAAGCAGCCGCAAACGTTCGAGCGCGAGATAGATCGCCGGCGTGGTGTACAGCGTCAGCAACTGGCTCAGCAGCAATCCGCCGATGATGGTGATGCCCAGCGGCAGGCGCAGTTCCGATCCCGCGCCATGCCCAATCACCAGCGGCACGGCGCCGAGCAGGGCGGCCATCGTGGTCATCATGATCGGGCGGAAGCGCAGCAGGCAAGCCTCCTCGATCGCTGCCTCCGGCGAAACGAAACGGGTGCGTTCCGCCTCGATGGCGAAGTCGATCATCATGATCGCGTTCTTTTTCACGATGCCCATCAGCAGCACCACGCCGACCAGCGCCACCACGGACAGATCCTGCCCGCACAGCATCAGCGCCAGCAACGCGCCGATGCCGGCCGAGGGCAGGGTGGACAGGATGGTGATCGGGTGGATCCAGCTTTCGTAGAGCACGCCGAGCACGATGTAGATCACCACCACCGCCGCCAGGATCAGCCAGGGCTCCGCGGCCAATGAGCGCTGGAACTCCGCCGCGTCGCCTGAATAGGTTCCCGAGATCGTGTCGGGCATACCGATCTGCTTCTCCGCCGCCGCGACAGCGGCCATAGCCTGACCGAGCGACGTACCCGGAGCGAGGTCGAAGCTGAGTGTGACGGAGGGGAATTGCGCCTCGTGCGTCACCACCAGCGGCGCCACCGTACGCTCGATCTTCGCGATGGCCGACAGCGGCACCTGCGTGTCTCCGCTGCCCGGCACCCGCAGCAGCAGGAGCCTGGATGGATCGGCCTGCCAGGCGGGGTCGGCTTCCAGGATCACCCGGTACTGGTTCGCCTGGCCGAAGATGGTTGAGATCTGTCGCTGGCCGAAACTGTCGTACAGCGTGTCGGAAATCGCCTGCATCGAAACGCCCAGCCGCATCGCGGCGTCACGGTCCACGCGGATGAAGCTGCGGAAGCCGTCATTCTGCTGGTCGGAGGCGACATTGGCGAGTTCGGGAACGGTTTGCAGCTTGGCCATCAGCTTCGGCCCCCACTCCGCCAGTTCCAAGGGATCGGTGTCCACGAGCGTGTACTGGAACTGGGTGCGGCTGATGCGGGTGCCGATCTGGATGTCCTGCACCGGTTGGAAGAATGCGGTGATGCCGGGAATGCCGGTGATGGCCTTGGCCAGCCGCGCGGTCACCACCGACGCGGGGTCGCGTTCGTGGACCGGCTTCAGGGCGATGGTCAGCCGCCCCGCATTGGCAGTCGCGTTGATCGTGCCGGCGCCGATGAACGAAACCACGCCGGCCACGGCCGGATCGGCGGCCACAATGTCCGCCACCTGGCTCTGCAACTGCGCCAGCTTCGGGATGGAAACGCTCTGCGACGCCTCGGTCACCGCCGCGATCACGCCGGTGTCCTGCTGCGGCAGGAAGCCCTTGGGCACGACCACATACAGCCAGATGGTCCCGGCCAGCGTGGCGGCCGCCAGCAGTAGCATGAAGGTCTGATGGCGCAGGGAAACCGCCAGCGTGCGGCGATACAAATCCAGCAAATAGGCGAAACCACGCTCCGACGCACGCGCGACGGCGCCAGGGTGCTCCTCCGCCGCGGGGCGCAGCAGCCGGCCGCACATCATCGGCGTCAATGTCAGAGACACGATTGCCGATACGATCACGGCGACGGACAGCGTGACGGCGAATTCCTTGAACAGCCGCCCGACCACGCCGGTCATGAACAGCAGGGGAATGAACACCGCGACCAGCGACACCGTCAGCGAGATGATGGTGAAGCCGATCTGCCGCGCGCCCTTGTAGGCCGCGACCAGCGGCTTTTCGCCGAGTTCGATGTAGCGGACCACGTTCTCGATCATCACGATGGCATCGTCGACTACGAACCCCGTGGCCACCGTCAGCGCCATCAGCGACAGATTGTCCAGCCCGTAGCCCAGCAACGACATGACCCCAAACGTGCCGACCAGCGACAGCGGCAGCGCGATGGCGGGGATGAACGTCGCGCGCAGGGTGCGCAGAAACACGAAGATCACGCCCACCACCAGGACGATGGACAGGATCAGGGTGCGCTGCACGTCGGCGACCGAGGCGCGGATGGTTTCCGTCCGGTCCGTGACGATGCTCAGCTGGATACCCGCTGGCATCACCTTTTGCAGGGCCGGCAACGCCACCTTCACCCGGTCCACCGTTTCCACGATATTCGCGCCCGGCTGGCGCTGGATGTCCATGACGACGGCCGCGTTCTTCCCGTACCAGGCCGCCACGCGGTTGTTTTCGACCCCACCGACCACCGAGCCGATCGCCGACAATCGTACCGGCGCGTTGTTGCGCCAGGCAATCACCAGGTCCCGGTAGGCGTCCGGCGAAACCAACTGGTCGTTGGCGCCGAGCGAGACCGCCTGTCGGGTCCCGTCGAAGCCGCCCTTGGCGCCGTTCGCGTTGGCCGCGGCGACCGCGGTGCGCACATCCTCCATCGACAATCCATAGCCGGCGAGCCGCGCGGGATCGATGCGCACCCGAACCGCCGGGCGAAGCCCGCCCTGCACGGTCACCTTGCCGATGCCGTCGATCTGGCTGAGCTTAGGCTGCAGCAGCGTGTCGGCGGCATCGCTGACCTTGTCGATCGGCAGGCTGTCGGAGGTCAGCGCCAGCGTCAGGATTGCAGCATCGGCCGGGTTCACCTTGGCGTAGACGGGTGGATAGGGAAGCGTCAGTGGCAATGTGCCGGCGGCGGCGTTGATGGCGGCCTGCACGTCCTGCGCGGCCGCGTCTATGCCGCGGTTCAGCTCGAATTGCAGGGTGATCTGGCTGGTGCCCTCGCTCGATTGCGAGGTCATGGCGGAAAGTGCCGGGATCTGGCCGAACTGGCGTTCGAGCGACGCCGTGATCAGCAGCGCCACCGTCTCCGGGCTGGCGCCGGGCAATTGCGTGGTCACCTGGATGGTCGGGAAATCCACCTGCGGCAGCGCCGACAGCGGCAGCGAGCGATAGCCCAGTCCACCCGCAAGCAGGATCGCGATCGCCAGCAGCCAGGTGGCG
>CAINEA010000384.1 GCA_903847525.1 uncultured Acetobacteraceae bacterium
ACAAGGAGATCCCCTTCACCCCTTCCGGCGCGTCCGGCAGCCGGGCCAGCACCAGATGAACGATGTTCTCGGTCAGGTCGTGCTCGCCATAGGTGATGTAGATCTTGGTGCCGAAGATGCGGAAATGATCCCCCTCCGGCACGGCGCGCGAGCGCACCGCCGACAGGTCCGACCCCGCCTGCGGCTCGGTCAGGTTCATCGTCCCGGTCCAGCTTCCCGCCACCATCTTCGGCAGGTACATATCCTTCTGCGCCTCGGTGCCACACAGATGCAGCGCCTCGATCGCACCCCGCGTCAGCAGCGGGCACAGGCCGAAGGCCATGTTGGCGGACTGCCACATCTCCTCCACCGCGCAGGCCACGATCCGCGGCATCCCCTGCCCGCCATAGGCCGGGTCGCACGCCAGCGCGTTCCATCCTCCCCCGACGAACTTGCCATACGCCTCGACAAACCCCGCCGACGTGGTCACCACCCCATCCACCAGCACCGGCGGCTGCACATCCCCCGTGTGGTTCAACGGCCCAAGCTCGTCGCGGGCGAACTTGCCGGCTTCCTCCAGGATCGCCTCGATCAACTCCGCCCCGACCTCACCGCAGCCAGGCAGGGCGGCGATCTGTCCCAGGCCGACCAACTCATTGAGAATAAAACGCATATCGCGGATTGGTGCGGTGTAGTCGGTCATGAGGGGTCTCCAGTTTACTAACTCACTTATCGGCGTTTAAGGGGGCGAGGCAAGCCTGCTGGAAGGATGTAGGCTTCATAACTCCTGGAATCATGATAAGGGACGTCGGATCAACGGATACTGTGGCACCATGCTGCGGGGGTGACGTCGATCCGCGGTCGCTGCGGTGCTTGAAAGGAAGCGAAGTTGGCTAACGTATTGAACGGCATCCAAACGCCTGAGACCCTGGATGAATTCTACGCTACTCCCGATCCCTGGAATTACAGCGTCACGGATGACGATCACCGCCGAAAGCGTGAGCTTTTAGCTCTGATTCCTCGGCGGCCCTATGGACGGGTCTTGGACATCGGTTGTGGCAATGGATTTGTGACCACAGATTTGCCAGGTGACTCCGTGCTGGGCGTGGACGTCTCAAGCCGTGCGATTGATTGGGCCCGCGAGCGCGCTGCTTCGCTGTCGGCGGCCCATCGTGTGACATTCGAATCGGTCTCGTTGTTCGATCTTCAACCCGCCCAACACGGTAGGTTCGACCTGATTGTGATAACCGGCGTCCTCTATGACCAATACATTGGCAAAGGCGCTCCGCTGGTCCGCATTTTGATTGATGACCTTTTGCGCAGCAATGCTGTTCTAGCTACCTGTCACATCGAGGACTGGCAGCACTTTCGGTTCCCCTACACCCAACTCGATACGGTTTTGTACCCCTATCGGGAACACACGCATCGTTTGGAAATATACCAAGCATGATACTACTCTATCATAAAGTCGACCTCATCGCATCCACCTATTGGTGGGTTTCAGCCGAGGCGTTCGACACACAGATGGCGGATCTGCAAGCCTACCAGGTGGTGACGTTGGACGAGTACGATCCAGCCAATCCGCGCCACGTCGTGATCACCTTCGACGGAATTTACGAGGACGTCTTCAAGGTCGCGTTCCCAATTCTCAAGAAATGGGGCTATCCGTTCGAGTTGTTTGTAATCGGCGATCACATCGGCGGCGACAACGCGTTCGATACGGTCGAGCCTTTGACGTCGTATGCCTCCTACGCGCAGTTGACCGAAATGCTTCAGAGCGGTGGACGGCTGCAGTGGCACACCAAAAGTCATGCCCGGACGAACGGCCTGCAGCGCGGCGACCTGGAAGTGGAAATCCTGGTTCCGCCGGAATTGCGCGCGCGCTTTCCGTCGCCTAATTGGAATTGGTTTGCCTATCCCCACGGCGGACACGATGAGACCGCTATTGCAGTGGTCAAAGAAAACTACGCTGGCGCGTTGTCGTGCATCGCAGGCAATGACGAGGACCGATACCAGTTGAACCGTGTTACCGCGGACGAATCTTCCAGGTTCCGCACCAACAAGGTTTCCATCATCATCGCAAATTACAATTATGCGCCATTTCTGGCGCAGGCGATCGAGTCTGTGCTCAGTCAGACACAGGCGCCTCACGAGACCCTATTCATCGATGATTATTCCAGTGACGAATCTCGAGCCATCGCCGAACGCTATGGTGACAAGGTTCGCCTGGTCTTCAACGAACACAATTTAGGCATCGTCGGAAATTTCAATAAGGCTGTTTCCCTGACATCGGGCGAATACGTCGGCTTTCTTGGCGCTGATAACGTCATGCGCGCGGACTATGTCGAACGTTGCCAGTCTGCCCTGGACCGCAATACGAATGCAGCGATAGCCTATACGGACATGACGATTTTCGGTGCCCGCTCCGGTGACCTCGCGGAGAAAGTTGGCGCCACCCCGTTCGGCCGCAGCGTGGCGGAAAATTGGCCAATTTTCCTCTGGCGCTTCCCTGAACCAACACCGGAAACCCTTGCCAACCTGCCCGAGCGTAACTTTATGCACGGGTCGTCCATGTATCGACGCAGCGCATTTCTTCAAGCCGGCGGATATCGTCAACAATCCGGCCCAGAAGATCATGACCTGTTTCGTCGCATGATCTCCGCCGGATGGACCTGCGTGCACGTGGCCGAGCCGGTAATTGCTTACCGGCAGCACAGTTCAGGGCAAGCCAATACTGTATTGTTTCTGCAAGGCGAGGCATCATATTGGCGCCAGCGCACAATCAATGAAACAGAGCTACTCCAAGCTACAGAGAAAACGCTTCGATTAACAGAGAAAACGCTTCGATTAACGGAAAATGAACTCCGCGTTACGCGTGAACGAGTTCAGACCAGCAAGAGCGAGTTGTCGCGCCTTCAGAATGTGTATGACTTGACCCTCGTTGAAGCAAATGAATATCGGGCTCGCGCTGAAGAATTGGATAGGATTATCCGTGCAATCCATGCCAGTTCAAGTTGGCGGGTGACCGCGCCCTTGCGAAAGCTTTCACTCGGATTTCGCACGTTCAAAAGTTTGGGATATCTGAAAGCTGCAAAATTCAGCCGTCTTGCTTACGCGTCTATTCCCCTGAGCGATGATGTAAAGCGAAGCGTTAAACATTCAGTATTCAATCGTATGGGATGGCTTTTCGGTAGGACAGGCGCATATGCGCGTTGGCAGGAGCAGATACGTCAGTCAGCGATCATAGCGGACCAACTGCGGGCTGACGAGGTCCAGAATCTCCTCGCGAAAGTTAGGCCACAGCCCTTGGCACTGCCTGTAGCCGACGGGAAGTGGGAGTGGGAGAGCTATGACCGAATGC
>CAINEA010000385.1 GCA_903847525.1 uncultured Acetobacteraceae bacterium
CCGATAGTCGCTGCGGGAGGGCGCGGTTCTGGCGATATCTTCCTGGACCGCGCGAACGCCACGCCAAAGATCGTCAAGATCCTTTTGCACGAGCGGCGAGAGGGTAACGGGCAGCCTGGCAAGGCTCGGCCATTCATCCTGGGCCACATTCTGCGCATAGGACACGAGCGCCTGCTTCGCGATGTGGGCCGCAGGACCGAGCTTGTCCAGCGCGTCCAGTTCCTGGCCGAGGCGGTAGATGGTGGTCGCCTCCAACCGCACCGCCTTATCGGTGTCCGAGAGGGTGGTCAGTCCATTGGTGATTAGCAGCGCGAGGACGAAGGCGGAGAAACCGAGCATGCTGGTCTGCGCCGACTCGCCGAGCTTTTCGTCGTACGCGCTGTGTTTCGGCCACCGGCGAAACCATAATCGGTTGGCCAGGAAACCGACCGTGCCGCCGACGAGACCGAACACAAGGGCCGACACCGCGAGGATCGCCGGATCCGTCAGCGAATTGGCGATGGTGTCCACGAGGTTTGTTATGAAGTTCAGCATTCGAGGCTTGCTTCCATGCGGTCGAGCCGATCAGGGATTTGCTCGCTCGCGACTGTGACCGGCGCGGGCTGGAAGCGCCAGCCCCTTGTCGGGCGGACGACCGTGATTGTCCGTGACCTGCCGGTCCATCGGACGGGGTCGCGGTCCGATGGAAATGCTGCGTGGGCGGGTCGACCCTCCTTGCCCATGGGGCCGATCGGTCAGGGCGCGCGACTTGGCTTCAGCGGCTCCAGGTTTCCGTACGGGCGTTGCCGATGCCCGTTCCGGAACGTGAAACGTTCTGGGCGGATGCATTTTGTTATTGACAGTTATTATTAATAACTGTAGAGTGCCGGGATGACCCAATCCGATCGAACGCCGTCCGCCACGCAACCCGATTGGGCGCGGTTTCCGCCGCGGGATGCGTTTCGTGAAATCAGCCGCGTCCTGCGGGACGCCATGCCGCCGGTCCCGGGCGGCGCGGCGGAAGCCGCGCGGCGGGATCGGGCCGCGATGGCGGCGGTGGCCGGGTTCCTGCCGGAAAACGCGGCCGAGGTGCGGCTGGCGGCGCAGTTCGTGGCGGCGGATGCCTGGGCGCAGGACTGCCTGCGGCTGGCGGGGGAACGGCGGCTTGAGTTCAACGTCTCGCAAAAATGCCGGGCGCAGGCGGCGAGCCTGATGCGGGAAGGCAAAAGCTCGCTGCGGCTGTTGCTGCGGCTGCAGGCCATGCGCGACGCTCGGGAGGCGGACGGGGGCAAGGCGGATCGCGCGGCCTGGTCCGAGCATTGCGCGATGACGATGATGGCCGAGGGATTGGAACCGGCCGGACCGGAGAACGAAGCGGACGCGCCGGCCGATGCCGCGGCGAAGATGATTGGGGAACCCGAGGCCGCTTCAAACCCCGGGTCCGATTCAGAAAATGAGACATCGTCTCCAGACACGGCGCGTGAGACGGAATCGGGATTGCCGCGGGGCGGCGAGGCGGCCTTGGCCGTGCTGGCGATCATCCGGGGAACTGCCAATCCACGGAGCCGGTCGCTGCGGGATTTGTTAATGGGCGGAGGCGCCGGCCGGCTGGATGGCGGCCCGCCTGTCCGGGGAGGGATCGTGCCGACGCGGCAGGCGGGTACAAGGGTCGGGACCTGAGCGGCGATC
>CAINEA010000386.1 GCA_903847525.1 uncultured Acetobacteraceae bacterium
GAACAGGGGTTTGCCGTCGATGCCGCCCATCAGGGGGTCCACCAGATCCTCGGGGTGCGGCATCAGGCCGAGCACGCGCAGGTTCGGGCTGTAGATGCCGGCGATGTTGCGTTGGGAGCCGTTGCGGTTGGCCTCCGGGGCGATGACGCCGTTGGCGGTGGCGTAGCGGAAGGCCACCAGCCCCTCGCCTTCCAGCCGGTCCAGGGTTTCGGTGTCGGCGAAGTAATTGCCGTCGCCATGGGCAAGCGGGGCGCGGAACACCTCGCCGCGGCGGTAGCGGCTGGCGAAGATGGTGTCGGCGCGTTCCACCCGCAGGTGGCAGTCCATCGACAGGAAGCGCAGCGAGGCATTGCGCAGCAATACCCCCGGCAACAGGCCCGCCTCGGTCAGGATCTGGAAACCGTTGCACACGCCGAGCACGTAGCCGCCGCCCTCGGCGAACTGCCGCACCGCGGTCATGACCGGGGAATGGGCCGCCATCGCGCCGGCGCGCAGATGGTCGCCGTAGCTGAACCCGCCGGGCAGGACCACAAGGTCGAGGCCCGACAGGTCGGTTTCCTTGTGCCAGACCATGCGTGGTTTGGCTCCACAGGCGGCTTGGAGCGCGATCGCCATGTCGCGTTCACGGTTGATCCCTGGAAAGACGACGATCCCGGCTTTCATGCTTATTCGGCCACCACGACGGAGAATCCCTCGATCACGGTATTGGCCAGCAGCTTGCGGGCCATGTCTTCCGCCAAGGCCAGGGCCTTGGCGGGGTCCGTTTCGGCCAGTTCCAGTTCGAAGACCTTGCCCGCGCGCACTTCACCCACGCCGGCGAATCCCAGCGTCGCCAAGGCATGGCCGATCGCCTTGCCCTGCGGGTCGAGCACGCCCGCCTTCAGCATCACGGTTACAACGGCTTTGGTCACTGCCCATTCCTATTCATTGCATAATCTCCGGGCCCTTCATGTCGCGCGAACCGGCCTCGGGCAGGATGCCGAGCCGCTTGGCCACTTCCTGGTAGGCTTCCTCGACCTTGCCCATGTCGCGGCGGAAGCGGTCCTTGTCCATCTTCTCGTTGGTTTTCGAGTCCCAAAGACGGCAATTATCCGGGCTGATCTCGTCGGCCAGCACGATGCGCATGTCCTCGTTTTCCCACAACCGGCCGAATTCCAGCTTGAAATCCACGAGCGTGATGCCGACGCCGAGGAACAGGCCGGTGAGGAAGTCGTTGATGCGCAGCGTGAGGGCGACGATGTCGTCCATGTCCTGGGTGGCGGCCCAGCCGAAGGCGGTGATGTGCTCCTCGGCGACCATCGGGTCCTGCAGGGCGTCGTTCTTGTAGTAGTACTCGATGATCGAGCGTGGCAGGCGGGTGCCCTCGGGGATGCCGAGGCGGGTGGACAGGCTGCCGGCGGCGACGTTGCGGACGACGATCTCGAGCGGGATGATCTCCACCTCGCGGATAAGCTGCTCGCGCATGTTCAGGCGGCGGACGAAATGGGTGGGAATGCCGATCTCGGCCAAGCGCAGCATCAGATATTCGCTGATGCGGTTGTTGAGCACGCCCTTGCCGGTGATGGTGCCCTTCTTCTGGGCATTGAAGGCGGTGGCGTCGTCTTTGAAATACTGCACGAGGGTGCCGGGTTCTGGCCCCTCGAACAGGATCTTCGCCTTTCCTTCGTATAGCTGGCGGCGGCGGGCCATAACGTTTCCCCTAGCGCGGTTCCCGCACGGCGTGCACGGGGCGCAGAAATACTTCACGCCCCCGGACGAGGGCGGCCCGGCGGCATATAGCAGCCCGCACGCCTGCCCGCCACGTCCGCCACGCAGGGAAGCCCGTCGATTATGGGGTTTCGCTAGTCCGTCAGGTCCTCTTTCTGGCCAATCGGCAGGAAATCGGCGGCGTGCGGGGGGCCGGCGGCAAACAGCCACTCCGCCGGTCCGGCAGACGGGAGGCCCAGCAGCGACGAGGAGACCGTGCCGAATCCGCCGCGGGGCACGACGTTGATCTGCTCGCCCGCCTCGCCCGAGCGGTCGGACAGGATCGCGCGCCAGGCCGCCCAGTCGCCCGGCGTGACTGGGGCGGCTTCGGCAAAGCGGTGCAGATGCCGGGCGACGCGGGGGCTTTCGGGGTCGTCGACGTCGTGGGCGGTGACCATGTGGCAGCCGGGGTTGAGGCGTTGCCACTCCATCCGCCCGGCACCGAGGCCGCGCAGGAAGATCGCGCCGCTGCGATCGGCCAGGACGAGGTTGAAGCTGCGCCAGAGGGAGGCGTCCAGGTCGGACAATGCCTCAGCGGCGGCAAGGGCGGTCGGTTCGGCCAGCGCGCGCAACGGCAGTTCGCCGCGCGACAGCTTGCCTGGCGCCGGTCCCAGGCTGCCCTGGCGGTTCAGCACCGCGGCGACCACGCC
>CAINEA010000387.1 GCA_903847525.1 uncultured Acetobacteraceae bacterium
GATCTTGCCCGGCCTGTCACCGATCTGCGGGCGAGCAATCGAGGCGCGCTTCGACGGCGCACTGATGTCCTCCGATGGCGGCCTGCTGGTGTTGCGCGAGATCGAGCAGCGGCTGGGGATTGCCAAGCGGCTCGCTGCCAGCCTGCATGACCCGCGGGCGTCGGAGCGCATCGTGCACGGGCTCGATGAGATCATCCGTTTCCGCATGCTGATGATTGCCGCCGGCTACGAGGACGGCAACGACGCCGACAGCCTGCGCGCCGATCCACTGTTCAAACTCGCGATGGACCGGCTGCCTGAGCACGCCGATCTGTGCTCGCAATCCACCGTGTCGCGCACCGAGAACCTGCCGGACCGGCACGCCCTGCTGCGCATGGGCCACGCGATGATCGACCACTACTGCCAGAGCTTCCGCCAGGTGCCGCTCCGCATCGTGCTCGACATCGACGACACCTTCGACACCGTACATGAGGGCAGAGCGTCGGTTGTCATTTAAACAACGCTAAGGTCGAACGTATGGCGAACATTTCGGCCATGTTGCCCTGGTGTAGGCTTCTTCAGCCGCGTAGCGCTTCATAGAGCGCCGTTTTCCCCACTTTGAGACGGGTTGCAGCCTCGCGCACGGTCAAACCTTTGCCGATGATGGTTCGCGCGCGTTCAAGCTTCTCGCCTGTGATCACGGGCTTGCGCCCACCTTTGCGGCCACGCGCCGCAGCTGCGGTGAGTCCGGCACGTGTCCGCTCCTGAATCAGGTCGCGCTCGAACTGACCAAGTGCGCCAAACAGGTGAAACACAAGCCGCCCCCCAGGCGTGGTGGTGTCGATCGCCTCGGTGATGGAGCGGAACCCGACGCCGCGTTTCTCCAGCGTCGTCACTGTCTCGATCAAATGCGGCAGCGAGCGGCCGAGGCGATCCAGTTTCCAGACAATCAGCACGTCGCCGTCCCGCACGTAGTCGAGCGCAGATCGCAGTCCCGTACGATCGGCCCGCGCCCCGGAGGCGCGATCTTCAAACACCTTCGCGCATCCGGCTGCTGCGAGTGCGTCGAGTTGCAGCGCCGGGTCCTGGTCGATGGTACTGACGCGCGCGTAGCCGATATTTGCCACGGTGATCTGTCCGTTTTCCCGTCCGGCAACCATGTTGTCCGACTTCCCATCAGCGATCCAGGATTTCCGGACAATCTGGACGTGACCGCTCAACGTTCGTTTGGCGGACAGCTGTCGGTAGG
This sequence comes from uncultured Acetobacteraceae bacterium, assembly GCA_903847525.1. Lineage (GTDB taxonomy): Bacteria > Pseudomonadota > Alphaproteobacteria > Acetobacterales > Acetobacteraceae > PALSA-911. The sequence continues at coordinate 1,229 of CAINEA010000387.1, forward strand.
GTCATGGCCATCCACCGGAGGGCAAAGATGGCGCACCGACAACTGCTGACCGACAACGAACGCCAGACTCTTCTTGGCATCCCGATCGATCCCGACGGCATGGCGCGACACTTTACCCTGTCCCGAGCCGACCAGGACCTCGTGGCGGAACGCCGCCGGGATGCCAATCGCATCGGCTTTGCCGTTCAACTAGCCCTGCTTCGCCATCCCGGCATGGCGCTCGCGCAGCTGGAGCAGCCGGTCGAGCCGCTTGTTCAGTGGCTGGCAAAGCAGTTGGAAATCCCGGCGGCGCCGTTCGCTGGATATGCGCGTCGCCCGCAAACCATGACAGATCACGCCCGCCTGCTCGCCACCATCCTGGGTCTTCGCCCACCGGTTATCGCCGACCTGCCGATGATGATTGAGGCGGCGGCCCAAGCTGCCTGGAGTACCGATCGCGGACAGCCTATTGCTGCCGCGGTTGTCGCCTTGCTGCGCGCAGCACGCGTTATCCTCCCGACCGCCGGGGTCATCGAGCGCGCCGCGATTGCAGGTCGAGCCCGCGCCCGCACCCGCGCGACCGATGCGCTGCTGGCTGGCATCTCTGACGCGCAGATGGCCAAGGTCGACGGGCTGCTCGTCATTGATCCCTCGGTCAACATGACGCCGTTTGCCTGGCTCAAGGCCGTGCCAATCGCGCCCAAAGCAGACCATGTCCGCGAATTGCTCGATCGGCTCAAGCTGGTCCGTGGCATAGGCCTGCTTCCCGAGATTGCCGGTCGCGTCCACGAGGAGCGGCTGCGGCAATTCGTTCGGGAAGGTCACGCCTCCGATGCTCACCAACTCGGGCGCTATGCTTCGCATCGACGGCGGGCAATTCTCGTGGCGACCGTCCTCGACCTGGAGGCGCGGTTGACCGATGCGGTGCTGGACATGGCGGACAAGCTGGTCGGCGGCTTCTTCGCCAAGGCGCGCAACGCCACGCGCCGGCGCTATGCCGCGAGCGCCGGGAACGTCGGCCGATTGATGCGCCTGTTTCACGGCACAATCGATGCGTTGGCCGCGGCGCAGGAAGGCCAGATCGACGCCTTCAAGGCCGTTGACTACGCGGTTGGCTGGGCAAAATTATTGCGTGTCCGCGGCGAGGTTGAAGAATTAGCCAACCTCGCCAATGAAGATCCTCTCCTGCGTGCCGCGGATCGCTGGAAGACGCTACACAAGTTTGCGCCGGCTTTGATCGAGGCGCTCGAGTTTCGAGCAGCGCGCGCCGGCGATCCGATGCTGGCCGCGCTCAAGCTGTTGGTCGACTTGAACCAGTCACGCACACGCGAAATCCCGGCGGATGCACCTCTGCCGTTCCGAAAAGAGTGGCGCCGGCTGGTCATGCAGGAAGGACAACCAAACAGACGCCTCTATGAAACGGCGGTACTTGCCACTTTGCGGGACAAGCTGCGATCGGGCGATATCTGGGTCGAACGCTCGTCCAATTATCGCCGCTTCGACAGCTATCTTTTGCCGCCTGCGGCGGTCCCAGCGGCAGCGGCGGAACTCAAGCTGCCGGCCACAGCGGATGAGTGGCTCGCCACCAGAGGCGGGGAGCTCGACCGGCGGCTGAAGCGCTTCGCACGCCGGCTGCAACAAGGCGATCTTGAAGGCGTCGAGTTCCACGACGGCCGTCTGCATGTGACGCCGGTTAAAGCCACGACTACTCCCGAGGCCCGCACCTTTGCGGATGGGATAGAGGCGATGATGCCCCGAGTTCGCATCACCGAATTGCTGCACGAGGTGAACAGGGCCACAGGCTTCGCATCCGCCTTCACCAATCTGCGCACGGGCGAGCAATGCGAAGACGACAACGCGCTGCTCGCCGCGATCTTAGCGGACGCCACCAACCTTGGCCTCGGTCGCATGGCAGCCGCCAGCCATGGGGTAACGCGCGACAAGCTCGTCTGGACCGCCGACGCATATATCCGCCCAAAGACCTACAAGGCGGCGCTGGCCAAGATCATCGACGCCCATCACGCGCTGCCGGTCGCCGGCACCTGGGGTGATGGCACCACCTCATCGTCAGACCGGCAATTCTTCCGGTCTGGCAAGCGGGGCGACGCCGCCGGCGATGTGAACGCGCGCTACGGACACGACCCGGGTCTGGGCTTCTATACCCATGTCTCCGATCAGCACGGGCCCTACAACGTGCGGGTCATGTCGGCCACCAGCCACGAGGCGCCATACGTGCTGGACGGTCTCATGCACCATGGGACCGGGCTGCGAATCGGCACGCACTACACCGATACGGGCGGCGCCTCTGACCACGTGTTCATTCTATGTGCAATGCTCGGCTTTCGGTTCTGCCCGCGGCTGCGGGACTTCCCCGATCGCAAGCTCGCCTGCATAGAGCCAGTCACAGCCTACAAGGATTTGCAGCTGATCCTTGGACGCCGGGTCAAGACGGACGTCATCCGTGAGCATTGGCACGATATCCTGCGCCTCGTCGCTTCGCTGAAGGCCGGCACCGTGCTGCCATCGGCAATGCTGAAACGGCTGGCCGCCTTCCAGCGCCAAAATCAGCTCGATCTTGCGCTACAGGAGCTGGGACGCATCGAGCGCACATTGTTCATGTTGGACTGGTTGGAATCGTCCCAGCTCCGGCAACTTTGCCAGGCCGGTCTGAACAAGAGCGAGCAGCGCCATGCGTTGGCCCAGGTTATCTGCACCTTCAAGCAGGGCCGCATCGCGGACCGGGGACAAGACGCTCAGCAATTCCGCGCATCGGGCCTGAACCTGGCAATCGCTGCCATCGTCCACTGGAACTCGACCTACCTCACCGACGCGATCGACCATATCAGAGGAGACGGGAAGCCCGTGCCGCCTGAGCTGCTTGCCCACACTTCGCCGCTGACATGGGAACACATCGGCTTCTCCGGTGACTTCCTATGGGACCGCGCCGCCGCAACCGCGGGACAACGCCGGGCACTCAATCTCGGGCGAGAAAGGATGGCAGCATGACCGCCGCCCCGATGTTCCCAGAATGTTCGACCTTAGCGTTGTTCAAATGACAACTGACGCTCTGTCCTCTACATGGCCGTCAGCAGCTACGCCTGTTCAACGCACACTACAACGAATACGGCTTCCAGCCGATCGTGGTCTTCGATGGCGAGGGCCGCATGATCGCCGCCCTCTTGCGCCCCGCCTGCCGACCGACCGGGCGACAGATCGTCTTCTGGCTGCGTCGCCTGATTGCGGCCCTGCGCGACAACTGGCCACGCGTCGAGATCTTGCTCCGCGCCGACAGCCACTATTGCACACCGGAAGTGCTCCGCTTCTGTCGCACCGCGCGGCTCGATTACGTCCTCGGTGTCGCGCCAACCACCACCCTGCGCAAGCACACCGTCGCGTTGGAAACCAGCACGTCCGCGCACGCCGTTCGCGCAAGCGGCGAGAAACTGCGCTGCTTCAAGGAATTCTATGATGGCGCGGCAAGCTGGGACCGCGTCGAGCGCATCATCGCCCGTGTCGAGGCCGGGCCGCAAGGCGTCGATACCCGCTTCATCGTCACCAGCCTCGACAGAGTGCGCGGCCGCACCGTCTATCAGGACATCTATTGCGGTCGCGGCCAGGCGGAAAATCACATCAAGGCCTGGAAGGCGCATCTCGCCGCCGACCGCACGTCATGCTGCCGCGCCGCCGCCAACCAGATGCGCCTGTTCCTGCACATC
>CAINEA010000388.1 GCA_903847525.1 uncultured Acetobacteraceae bacterium
ACCATCGGCGGACCCGCCGCATGTAGGCCCGTAAGTATCTTGCCAACGCAGCCTGCAACGTCAACAGCGGGTGATATTTCCGGACTTTCTGAAACAAAGCGCTGGATGCCTCCCTTTACTGGGTCCAATCCACCGATCACGAAAACTGACCCGCCAGAGTTGATGCCATTTCCCATGGAAATGCCGATAGGAGCGGCGCATGGCCGACCCTTCGGAACGCTCGGAACCCCCGAAGCGACGGGACCTTTTGCGCGCATTGCGGGCAGCCGAGATATTGCTTCGCCGCATCGGTTCCGACTGGGAGGAACTGCCGGGGCATGCGCGGCTGCCTGCCTTGGCTTTGGCCCGCAGGCTGGAGCGGCTGCTGGAACGGGCGGAATAGACCTTCCCGCCGCCCGGGCCGAGGCCGCGCACCAGCAGCGCCGGCTGGGCCGGGCCAACCCCTTCGCCGATCTGTTCCCGGGATCGCGCGCCATCGTCGCGGTCACGCGCTGCGGCGGCGAGGCGCCGGCATGACCCGCTATCCAGTGCATGCGATCGGCGGCGCCGCGTTCGGCTTGATCTGGATCGCTACCATCCGCCAGCAGCTGGAGGCCATCGTCTGGCTGGCCGGGTGGCTGTCTTGATCCCCAGCCCCGAGGAGGACACGGATTCCGCTGCCTGGGGCATCGTGATCGTGCTGGTGGTGATCTGCTGGCTGGCCTTCGGACTTGCGCTGGCGGCCCTGGGCTGCTGGCCATGGGGGCGGATATGAGCCGGGCGCCCATCACCCGCCCCGCCATCACCCGCACGCTGGCGCAGATCGAGGACATGACCTGCGGCCAGTTGATCGTGCACACGCGCCATGCGGCCAAGCTGTTCGCCGCCAGCGCCCCGGCCGGCCAACTGATGGCCCTGGCCGACGCGATCCGCCAGGCCGGCGACCTCGCCGCCGCCAATCCCGCGCTGGCCTTTTGGGTGGCGAAGTTCCGCGCCCTGGAAACCGAGATCCGCGAGCACATCCCCACGAAGGAAATCCGCGCATGAACAAGCTGTCCGCCGAGCTGCGCCGCGCCGGCGAACAACTGCAGGTGAAGCTGGACATGGATCGCCCCTCCGATGGGTTCGATCTGTGCCGGCTAGCGAACTTCCTGACCGACAGCGCCACCCGCGCTGCCGCGCTGGAGGCGATCGTACGTGGCGACTACGTGTTCACCCAGCGCGCCACTGTCCGCCATCCCCAGCCCACGCCGCCCTGCGCCGACATCGCCGCATTGCAGGTGGTGCTGGACAGCATGGCCGGGCACTACACGCTGGTGGACTGGTGCACCGGCAGCCGCATCATCGGCGAGAAACTTCCCATGGCCATCGCCGAACTGATCGCGCGGCGGGCACTGGGCGCATGAACGCTGCATTGGAAAAGATACCAGACCAGGAAGTGAACACCTTGCCCGGCTTGTCGGACCTGGAGGGCGTTGTGCGCGCCAGCGAGCCGAAATCCATCCTGATGCTGGAGGCCGACTACGTGCTGCGCATGCTGGAATACAATGGCCCAGTGGATGGTCTTCTGCCCCTCATCCAGGTCGAGTTCCCCCGCGTCCAGGAGATCGCCCGCCAGTCTGGGTTTGGGGAAGTAGGCCCCAATGGCTGACCTGCTCACCCTGCCAGACCTCGCCGCCCGGTTCGGCGTATCCACGAAGACCCTGCGCCGGCACATGCCGAACGTGCCCGGGCTTGCCCCGATCCGGCTGGGCCGGGCTATGCTGTTCACTCAGCATGACGTCGACAGGATTGAGACAGCGCTCCGATGCCCATCCACCTTCGCCTCCGCGGGAAAACGTTCTACGCGCGCGGGATCGTCCGCATCGGCACGCAAAGCGTCCCTGTCGCAGAATTCAGCACAGGACAGACTGCGCGAGCATCTGCGGAAGCCGTCGCCGCTGCCCACGAAGCCGAAATCCGGGCGGACGTCCTTGACGGTGCTGCCGGGCGGGCACGGCGCCTAACCGTTGCCGATGCGCTCACCTCTTATATAGAGCGCCCGGGCGGCATATCGGCCGCTGACAGCACGCGGATCGCCGAGCTGAACGATCGGATCGGCGCGCACCCCCTCACTGAGGCGTCCGATGCCTGGCAGCACTGGATGGCCACTCGCGGCACCGGTATGGCGCCAGGTGGCGCGGCCAGGTGGCGCTCGGTGTTTCACGCGGCGATTGCCCATGGCTGCAAGGCACGCGGCCTGCCAGTCCCGAGCCTGCCGACGATCCGCCAGCCACCGCGCGCTGGCGTTCCCTATCTCACATTGCCCGAGCGTGACCGGCTGCTGGCCGCTTATTCGAAGGCGGCAGCGCCGGTGGCGGTTGTGCTGGCGTTCCAGGGCCTGCGCACCCAGGAGGCCCTGCGGCTCGATTGGCGCGATGTGTCCTGGCCGCGCCGCACCCTGTTCGTTGGCCGAGGCTCCGGCGTGCAGGCCAAGTCGAAGACCGGGAAAAGCCGTACCGTGCCGATGCACCGCCAGGTCCGCGTGCGGCTCTATCTGATCTGGCGCCAGCGAGGCCGCCCGATCGCCGGGCCGGTGTTCCTGTCCAGCCGCGGCGCACCTTTCCAAGATACGACTGGCAAGGGCGGAAATCCGCTGAAGAAGCAACACGCCCATGCTTGCGCCACAGCACGGATCCGCGATTTCCGCGTGCACGACTGGCGCCACCACTGGGCGGCTCACATGGTTATGTCCGGCACCGATTTGTACACGCTGATGAGATTAGGCGGATGGTCGACCCTGCGCATGGTCGAGCGCTATGCCGCCGTGTCGGTCGAGCACATGGCCGCCGCCGTGGCGAGGATGCGTTGATGGTAGCTTTGCCCAGATGGTGCCCAGATCGGTGGGCATGTTCTGCCCCTGTTCTGCCCTATTTGTCCCTGTATGGGATTTTCGCTTTCCCAACGGGGCCGTCTAAGTCTTTGATAATGCAGGGTGGACATGGTGGGCGCGACAGGGATTGAACCTGTGACCCCCTCCGTGTCAGGGAGGTGCTCTTCCGCTGAGCTACGCGCCCCCGGGATCGAAACCTGGGGATCCGGCTGAATAAGCCAGGGCCGGTTTCCTAGGGTTTTCCGTCGTCGCGCGCAACCCCCTGTGGGCAATCAGCGATATTTCAGCCGATCAGGCCGGTGAACACCGCTACCGACTGCAGCCCCGCTTGCAGGAGCGAGTCGTCCTGGTCGGCCGCGCCGGCAAAGCCAAACGCGATGCCAAGAACGCTGCCAACCGTGATGGCAATTGTCGCGGTTCGCCGGATATACTCGCCGGCACGCCGCGCCAGTGCCGGCGGCCAGAACGTGAGAGGGACGAGTTCGATATCGCAGACGCTGTTCTCATACATGGCGCGGCCCCGGAATGCGTTGATGTTCACTTTTTGTTCTTTTCTTAATGGCATGTCAATGAGAATTTGGAAGCGAAGGATCGACGCCCGTGAGTTCCGACACGTGACATGCAACGCGGCCCCGGCTTCTATGCGCGGATGAATATGCCGCTTTCTGCCCAACCGCTTCCCCCCCAGCCGGTTTCTCCGCCACCGGTTCCTGCCCAGGTTGTCCCCGTCAAGGTGCTCCCAACCGCGGCATGCGCCGATGCCCCCGCACCCAACCCGCCCTTCACGCTGACGCATGCTGTGCGGGGCAATAGTCCGGTGCTGTTCGCCTCTCCCCATTCCGGACGAGAGTATCCAGCCGAGTTTATCGCCGCGGCGCGGCTCGACCCCTTGGGATTGCGACGCAGCGAGGACAGCTTCGTGGACGAGTTGTTTGCCGATGCCCCCAACTTTGGCGCCCCCCTGCTGGCGGCCACGTTTCCGCGCGCGTTCTGCGACCCGAACCGCGAAGCCTGGGAACTCGACCCCGGCATGTTCGCCGAAACGCTGCCGCCGTGGGTGAACACCGCCTCGGCGCGCGTCAGCGCGGGGCTCGGGACCATCGCGCGCGTCGTAGCGTCCGGCGAAACCATCTACCGGGAAAAGCTGGCCTTCGCGGAAGCGGAACGCCGGGTGCGCGACTTTTGGCAGCCCTATCACGACTGCCTGACGGAGCTGATCGGCCACATCCGCGACCAGCACGGCACCTGCCTGCTGATCGACTGCCATTCCATGCCGGCGCACGGCAGCATCGGGCGCAACGGTGGGGTCGATTTCGTTCTCGGCGACGCCTTCGCCACGACCTGCGCCCCCAGGATCACGCGCCTGGTCGAAGAAGTGTTGAGCAGCCTGGGCTACACGGTGCGACGCAACGACCCGTATGCCGGGGGCTTCATAACCCGCCATTACGGCCGCCCGCGGGAAAACATCCACGCGCTGCAGATCGAGATCGCGCGGCCGCTCTACATGAACGAGGCACGGATCGAGCATGGCCCCCGCTTCGCCGCCGTGCGCGCCGACATCCGGACGTTAATCGCCACCCTGACCGCCGAGGCGGGCGAGCTACTCAAGACCTGAACAAAAAAAGTGGCGGCGCTTTGCAGCGCCGCCAAGTTTAGGGAGGAAACGTCCAAGAA
>CAINEA010000389.1 GCA_903847525.1 uncultured Acetobacteraceae bacterium
CTGCGGCGCGGCAATCAGCGTGAGAACGCGCGACAATCAAGGTGAGAAAGTCTTCTGACGCTTACGGCGCAGGGAGGGCGTAGCCCGACCGGAGGCGCAAGCGTCAGAATACTCGGCCTGAGCTCCCGGCGGGAGCGCGGGCCGTCTGTTGATCGTGACCGGCTGGTGGATTGGATGGGTCTCCTCGTGAAGGGATCCGCCCATTGCCCGGCCGCCATGTCACCGATCATCAGATGAGACTCTACATGACATTCCGACAGACAGACGGCCCGACGGTCTCAGCCGCGAAGGCGTCAATCAGCACGGCCACCGCCTATCGCTTCGAGCAGGATCACCGACCGCCCTCGGCCAAGGCAGAGCCACGCGGGCGCCGACGTCCTGATCCTCTCGTCGCGTTCTTCGACGCCGAGGTTGTGCCGATGCTGACCGCAGCGCCGGAGCTGCGCGCGGTGGCCATTTTTGAAGAGATGCAAAGGCGCCATCCCGATCTGTCCGACGGTACGCGCCGCACGCTGGAGCGTCGGATTCGCTCGTGGCGGGCTCTCCATGGTGCGAACCAGGAGGTGATCTTCCGCCAGATCCATGAACCCGGTCGGATGGGACTGTCGGATTTCACCGACATGGCCGATCTGGGCGTGACGATCGCAGGCGTTCGGCTTGACCATCGGCTCTATCACTTCCGCCTCGCCTACTCCGGTTTCGCGCATGCCCATGTCATTCTCGGCGGCGAAAGCTATGTGGCGCTGGCAGAAGGATTGCAGAATGCGCTGTGGGTCTTGGGTGGTGCGCCGCACGAGCATCGCAGCGACAGCCTCTCGGCGGCGTTCCGCAACCTCGACAGCGACGCACGCGAGGATCTGACCCGGCGCTATGACGCGTTGTGCCTCCATTACAGCATGGAACCGACCCGCAACAACCGCGGTGTCGCGCATGAGAACGGGTCGATCGAAGGTCCGCACGGACATCTCAAGAAGGCGGTGGCGGATGCGCTGTTGATGCGGGGCACGGGCGACTTCGACGATCTCGCTGGCTATCGCCTCTTCATCGACGAGATCGTCAGCCGCAAGAACGCTCATCACGCCAAACGCATCGCCGCCGAGCGAGCCGTTCTGCAACAGCTGCCCGGGCAGCGCACCTGCGACCATGAGGAGACGTTGGTCACCGTTACCTCCTCGGGCGGATTCACGCTCAAGAAGGTGTTCTACACCGTGCCTTCACGGCTGATCGGCCATCGCCTGCGGGTCCGGCTGTATGATGATCGCCTCGAATTGTTCATCGGCGCCACCTTGCTGATGACGCTGGCGCGCGGACGCACCGCCGCCACCGGCAAGCACGCGCATGTCGTCGACTATCACCATGTGATCCATGCCCTGCGGCGCAAACCCATGGCGCTGCTCAATCTCGTCTACCGTGACCAGTTGTTCCCCCGCGACGCCTATCGCCTGACCTTCGACCGGTTGCTCGAAAAGCTCCCGGACAAAGCGGCGTGCCGCCTGATGGTGGATCTTCTGGCACTCGCCCATGACCGCGGCTGCGAGGCGGATCTCGCAGTGCAACTCACCGCCGATCTCGCGGCGGTCCGGCTGCCCGACATCACAGCCCTGCGCACCCGCTTCGCACCAGATCCCGCGTCGCTGCCCGAGGTCGTCGTCCATCTCACAGCGCTGATCGCCTATGAGGCCTTGCTCGGCACCGACATCGGAGAAGCGGCATGACCGAGAATATCGACCGGGCCCGGCTCATGCTGATGCTCAACGATCTCCGCCTTCCCGCGATCAAGCAGAATTGGCCGGATTTTGCCGAACGGGCGGACAAGGAGGGCTGGCCCGCCGCACGCTTCCTCGCAGCCCTTGCCGAACACGAGATCGCCGAACGCGACCGCCGCCGCCTGGCACGCCATCTCGCCGAGGCCCAGTTGCTGCCGGGAAAGACCCTCGACAGCTTCGACTTCGACGTGCTGCCGATGATCTCCAAGGCGCACGTGATGGCGATCTGCGCCGGGGACAGCTGGATCGACAAGGGCGCCAATCTGATCCTTATCGGCGGACCTGGCGGCGGCAAGACCCACCTGGCCTCCGCCGTCGGCCTGGCGCTGGTGGAAAACGGCTGGCGCGTGCTGTTCACCCGCACGTCCGATCTGGTGCAGAGACTTCAGGTGGCGCGGCGCGAACTGGCACTGGAAGCGGCCATCGCCAGGCTGGATCGCTTCGATCTGCTGATCCTCGATGACCTCGCCTATGTCAGCAAGGATCAGGCGGAGACCTCGGTCCTGTTCGAGTTGATCAGCGCTCGCTACGAACGCCGATCCACCCTGATCACCGCTAATCAGCCGTTCGGGGCTTGGGGCAAGGTCTTCCCGGATCCCGCCATGACGCTGGCCGCAGTTGATCGCCTCGTTCATCACGCCACGATCTTCGAAATCAACGTCGACAGCTACCGCCGTCGTGCCGCGCTCGAGCGCAAGCAGAAGGGCGCCGGACGGCCCCAGAGTTACGCGACAATCAAGGATCTCGAAGGCGTGTCGCTGCGCGACAATCAAACCATAATTTAGGGCTTGTCAGCGACAATCAGACCGAACAACATCGTTCCCGTCGCGGTCACAGTTTCTCATCCTGATTGACGCATTTTC
>CAINEA010000390.1 GCA_903847525.1 uncultured Acetobacteraceae bacterium
AAGAGCCTCGAACCCCGCTTCGCTGAGACCCTTTTGGAATTGCACCTTGTTTCGAGCCATCGTCCCTGCCTCGCTAAATCGAATGTTCACGATATGTGCCACGAAAGAGAAGCTGAGAAAAGTGCGTAAACAGGAAGAATTATGTCAGCCGAATAGGACAAATCCCCTCACGGGTACAGGCCAAATCCTCGCCGGGGTCTGGGGCAAAGCCCCAGCCTTACACACCGACCGCGCAACTACACCGGGTCCCAGCCGAAGGCCATTTCGGACGTATCCAGCGGCATGAACGCGCTGCGCAATGCCGGCAGCGCGATTTGCGCGATTTCTTCCGGTGTCCAGCCGCCGTCATGGTGCATCGAGCGGATCGGCTTGGCCGAGGAGAACAGGTACAGCTCGTTCATCCGCGTGCCGAACACCTGGCCCGAAACATCCTTCGCCGCGTCCGACATCAGCGCCACGGCCAGTGGCGCGTTCTTTTCCGGCCCCATCGCCTTCAGCTTTTCCACGACGACCTGTTGTTCCGGCGTTTGTGACGGGATCGAGCTTGTCATCCGGCTCCAGGCCCAAGGCGACAGGCAGTTGGAGCGTACGTTGTAGCGCTGCATGTCCAGCGCGATGGATTTGGACAGCGCGGTGATGCCCAGCTTCGCCGCGGCATAGTTCGCCTGGCCCACATTACCAATCAGGCCGGAGGTGGAGGTGATGTGGACCAGCGCGCCGCTTTCCTGCTTGCGGAAATGCTCGGCCGCGGCGCGGGAGGTGAAGAAGCAGCCGCTGAGATGAACATTGATCACCAGGTTCCAGTCTTCCGGCGTCATGCGATGAAAGATGCCGTCGCGCAGCACGCCGGCATTGTTCACCACGCCATCGATGCGGCCGAAATGATCCAGTGCCGACTGGATGATCTTCCGAGCCGAATCCCATCCGGCAACCGAGTCTGTGCTGATCTCCGCCTGCCCGCCGCGCTGGTTGATCAGGCTCTTGGTCTGCTCGGCCGGCGTGGCGGACTGGCCCTCGCCATGCAGGGAAGCGCCGATGTCGTTGATGATCACCTTCGCCCCGGCATCGGCCATCATGATGGCGATTTCCCGCCCGATGCCGCCGCCTGCCCCGGTGACCACGATCACCTTGCCGTCCAACAATTTTGCCACTTGGAATCTCCTCCAGCCCATCGGTTGATTTTCATGACAGGCTGGCACAGCCTGACCGGAAAGAAAATCGAGCTCCGGTGATATCGCCCATGCATGGCCTGAATCAGGATTATCCGCTGACCCTTTCCACCGTGCTGGAACACGCGGCGGTGAATTTCGCCGATGTTCCGGTGGTTTCCTTCAGCCACGGCGAGGAAACCCGCACCGACTACCGAAGCACGGCCGCACGGGCCCGACGGCTGGCATGCGCGCTGTCCGCCGAAGGCCTGGGAGCGGACGGCTTCGTTGGATCGCTCGCCTGGAACACCCACCGGCATTTGGAACTGTTCTACGGCGTCAGCGGCATCGGCGCCGCGCTGCACACCGCCAACCCACGCCTGGCGCCCGAGCACATCGCCTACACGATCAACTTTTCCGCGTATCGCACGCTGTTCATCGATCCCGACACGGTTGCGCTGACGGAAAGGATCCTGCCCGAGCTTCAACATGTCGAGCGCTTCGTCGTGATGGCCGCGCGCGACCGGATGCCCGCCACCGCCCTGCCGAACGTGATCTGCTACGAAGACCTGATCGATGCCGGCGATGAGGCGTTCGCCTGGCCGGTGCTGGATGAGCGTACGGCCTGTGCGCTGTGCTTTACGTCCGGCACTACCGGCGTGCCGAAGGGGGCGCTCTACAGCCATCGCGGCACGGTGCTGTCCGCGCTTTCCACCGGCGGCGGCAATGCCTGGGCGTTGTCGGCCGATGACGCGATCCTGGCCTTGCCCGGCTTCTTTCATTGCAACGGCTGGGGCATTCCTTTCTTCGGCCCGATGTACGGCGCCAAATTGGTGATGCCCGGAAGGCGCATGGACACCGAGTTCCTGCATGGCCTGATCGTCGATGAGGGCATCACCGTCGGCCCCGCGGTACCGACGATCTGGATGGACATGCTGGAACATGGCCATCGCACCGGCCTCGGCTTCGGCCGCCTCAACCGCCTGTTCACCGGCGGCACCGCGCCGCCGGCGAAGATGATCGAGGCCTATTGGCACGACCACGACGTACGCACCCACCACGCCTGGGGCATGACCGAAACCACCCACGGCGCCACCTTTTCGTTCACCAGCCGCTATGCCGGAGGCGATGAAGCCATCGCCGCCATGCGGACCCAGGGCAAGCCGGCCTATGGCAACGAGATCCGTATCGTAGATGACGAGAGCCGCCCCCTGCCCCGCGACGGGAAGACCCCCGGCCACCTGCAATCGCGCGGGCATTGGATCGCCGGCGCCTATTTCCGCCGGCCGGAAGTGGATGTGCAAAGTGCCGACGGCTGGATGACCACCGGCGACGTCGCGGTGATCGACCCGGATAACACGCTGCACATCGTCGACCGTGCCAAGGACGTGATCAAATCCGGCGGCGAATGGATCTCCTCACCGGCGATGGAGGAAGCCGCTTGCCGGCATCCAGCCGTGCAGGAAGCCGCGGTGCTGGCCGTTCCCCATCCGCGCTGGCAAGAACGCCCGATGCTGGTCGCCGTGCTGCGCACAAATGCGACGATCACGGCCGACGAACTGCGCGAGCACCTGGCCGGGCTGATCCCGAAATGGTGGCTGCCCGAGGCCATCGCCTTTGTGCCCGAATTGCCGCATGGTCCAACCGGCAAGGTTCAAAAAGACATGCTCCGCCAATGGCTGCGCGACGGCAAAATCGCCGCGTGAACGAACAGCCGTCCATCCTCGAAGGGAAGATAACGACATGAAAGTTTACGAAGCGATCGCCCAGTCACTCATCGCCGAGGGCGTCACGGATTTCTTCGGCCTGATGGGCGACGGAAACATGTGGCTGTGGGGCGCGATCTGCCGCGATCCGAAAATCCGTGGCTATTCCGCCCGGCATGAATCGATGGCCGTCTCGATGGCGGACGGGTACGCCCGCACCACCGGCAAGGTCGGCGTTGCCATGGTTACCTGCGGGCCCGGCCTGACCCAATGCGCCACGTCGCTGATCGCCGCCTATCGCGGCAAGACCCCGGTCGTGCTGATCGCCGGGGAGATCATGCAGGGTGCGAAGAACAGCACCCAGACGATGGACCAGCGCCGCTTCGTGGAAGCCAGCAGCGCGCGCTTTCACAGCATCACCAGCATCGACAACATGGCCGAGGAAATCGCCGAGGCATTCTACGCCGCGCGCGTGCATCGCTGCCCGGTGGTGCTGAACCTGCCGATGGACCTGCAGGAAGACGAGTTCGACTGGGACTACGACTACCGTCCCTCCACCCTGTTCCTGCCGCCGCGCATGGAAACCCCGAGCCCCGAACTGCTCGCTCCGGTGATCGAGAAACTGATCGCCGCCGAGCGCCCGGTCATCATCGGCGGCCGCGGAGCGATCATGTCCGGCGCCAAGGATGAGATCGTCAAATTGGCCGACCGCGTCGGCGCCCTGCTCGCCACCAGCCTGCAAGGCAAGGGCCTGTTCGCCGGCCATCCCTGGGATGTCGGCATTTCCGGCGCCTTCGCCTCCGAGCCGACCGAAAAGCTGCTGGCCGAAGCCGACTTCGTGCTCGGCGTGGGCGCGGAGCTCGGCTACTACACCACCGAAGGCGGACTGATCTTCCCGTCCGCCGAGGTCGCGCGCATCGACATCAAGCCGATGCCCGAAGCGATCGGTGTCATTCCCGGCCTGTATGTCCAGGGCGACGCCCGCCGCGCCGTGGCGGCGATCAACGAGGCGCTGGAAGCCCGCCAGATCCGCAAGGAAGGCCTGCGCACCCCCGCCACACGCGAGGTGCTGGACGCCCCCGCCCACAAGTTCGACGCACCGAAGGACGGCCTCGATCCGCGCGCGCTCGGCGGCAACCTCGGCGCGGCCTTGCCCAAGGGCGTGCTGGTTACCTGTGGCGCCGGGCATTTCTTCTCCTGGGTCGGCATGTACATGCCGCTGCCGCCGGGAGCGGAAATCCAGTATTCGTATAATTTCGGCGCGGTCGGCCAGGGCCTGGGCGTCGCGATCGGCACTGGCGTGGGCAATCCCGGCCGCCAGCACGTGGTGATCGAGGGCGATGGCAGCATGATGTTCAATCTCCAGGAACTGGAGACGGTCGTGCGCGAGAAGCTGCAGATGGTACTGGTGGTGTGGAACGACGGCGGCTACGGCGCCGAGGTGCACAAGCTGGTCGCCAAGGGCTTCAACGAAAAGCTGGCGCAGTGGGAATCGCCGAACTTCGTGGCGCTGGCCAAGGCGTTCGGCGGCGACGGCGTGCTGCTGTCCGACACCTCCGAGATCGGCGCCGCCGTGGCCGAGGGACTGCGCAAGGGCGGGTTGTTTCTGATCGACGCCCGCGTCTCGCCCTCCACCCCCACCGAGCCGTATGCAAAGGTGTATTTCGGCCACGAGAGCCACGCTCCGCTGCTGCGTCCGGTCGCGTAACGGACGATGCATTTCGAAGGAGAGTTCCGCGTCCCCGGCAAGGCGGCGGATGTCATCCGCCGTTTCGCCGACGTGCCGCGGATGGCCAGCTGCATGCCGGGCGCCGTGCTGGAACCGCAGGCCGAAGACGGTTCCTGGCCCGGTGCGATGGTGGTTTCATTCGGCCCGAAGAAGGTCAACTTCAAAGGCAAGGCCACCTGCGACTTCGACACCGAAGCGCTGACCGGCAGCGTGCATGGCCGCGGCGCGGCGGACATGCGCGCGGCGCGGATCGGCGTGAAGGTATCCTTTGCCCTGGCCGACGATCCCGCCGCCGCGACGCCGACCACGATCGTGAAGATCGTGTCGGATGCCGAACTCGGTGGCGTGCTGGCGGATTTCGCCCGCACCGGCGGGATCGCGGTGGCCAACGTCATCATGGCCGACTTCGCCCGCCGTGCGTCGGAGGAGTTCGCCAAGGACGATGTGCCGGCACCGGCGCCAGAACCCGCCACGCCGGGCCCGGCTCAGGCTGCGACACCCAAAACCCCACCGCCCAGGCCTGCGCCGGCAGCCCCCGTGCCGCTCCAGGCACAGGGGCTGATCTGGGTCGTGATCAAGGCCTACCTGGCCCGCTTCGGCCGCTGGCTGGGCCTGGTGCGCTAGCCGGCTATCGGGCGTTCGACGCCGCGTCCAGCGGCCACAGCGCGGCGCGCCAGCGAACCCCGATCGCCACCGTCGCCAGCAGGCCGAACACGCAATAGGCGGACGCGGTGGCGGCGTAGCCGAACCGCTCGATCAGCACGCCCGCCGCCAGCAACCCGACCGGCAGGCCATAGACCGCCAGCATTCGCACGCCCATCACCCGCCCACGGAACTTCGCCCCCGCGCCATGCAGCAGCATCACCGCCATCGGCACCATCGACAGGCTTTGCGAAAAGCCGGCCAGCACCAGCATCCAGCGGCCGCTGGTCGCATCCGGCATCCGCACGAACACCAGCAGCAGCGAATACCAGATGACCGCGGCCACCAGCATCGTCCGCGCCGGGCGCAACGACCGCCCGACCATACTGACCACCAGCGAGCCCACCAGGGCGCCGCAGGCAAAGCTCGCCACCAGGGTGCCAAGTCCGGTCTGGTCGATATGGTAGATATTTCGCGCCACATACGGCAGCAGCCCGCTGGTCAGCGGAAACGCGGTCATATTCACCAGGAACGCCAGCCACATCGCCGCCAGGGACTGCGGCTGGTCGGCGATGAATTTCAGCCCCTCCCGCAGATCCCGCCAGAACGACACCCGCGCCAGCCGATCGCCCACCTTTCTTGGCGCCCCGACCCCAAGGGTCAGCAACAGCCCGCCCGCATAGAAAGCCGCCACCACCAGATACGCGAATCCCATGCCAACGGCGGCAAACAGCCCGGCCCCCGCCAGCGCCCCGACCACGCGCGCGGAGTCCGATGTCGTGCGCGCCACCCCCATCGCCGCCATCAGCCGGTCCCCCGGCATGGTCTCCGCCACCAGCGAATTGCGCATCGCCAGATCCGACGGCCGCACCAATCCCGAAACCGCGGCCACGCAGAACACGAAGACCGGATTGAGAATTCCCGTCAGCGCCAGGGCGGCGATCACCCCGGCGAGCGAGGCATAGACCGCCCGCATCCCGCACAGCACGTTCCGGTGTCCCAGCCGATCCCCCGCCAACCCGAACATCGGAGCGATCAACGTGCCCAGATATTGCAACGCCCCGAACAGCGTCAGCATTAGCACCGACCCCGTCGTGACCAGGATGTACCAACCGAGGATCAACAGCTCCATCTCGATCGCCCAGGACGTGAGCAGATCGGCCGGCCACTGAAACCGAAAGCTGCGCACCTCGAACGGCGTCAGCAACGGAGACCTCGCCCGCACCCGTGCGGGCACCTGAAGCTTGCCGGGAGAAACCCAGTTCAAAGACAATTCCTCGCTCGGCCGGTCTTGATCGCCGGCGCAATCCGAGAAGGCTAGTCCCTGCTCCCGGAGCGGCACAAGGCCAGACAGATGCGATGCGCCCCGGCCTCACTCCCTCGGAAGGTCACACAAGCGATCATACGATCACGAAGAACGCGTCGCCGTTATTGGCTGCGGGCTTGCCGCCGAAGCGAAGGGTCCGGGGCTGAACGGGGTGGTCTTGCGGAACGACGAATTGATCGAGCACGTTCAGACCTTTATTGTCCTGGCCCATATAGATCGCGGCATGCGAACTGCCATCGGTATGGTTCCCATATCGGCCGTTAGGGTCGAACGTTGCAATGGCGGTTCCTTTAGCCACCGTCGTGTCGCCCTTCACCAGATTGCCTCGTTTCCATTCCTTGGTGACGGGTGCGCGGGATGCTTTCTGAACGAAGGCGACACATTGACCATTGCCGACCAACTTGCCGAGAAAGTCCTCCGGCCGCGCCGCCACATAGGGTCTGGCCCCGGGAAGGGCCGTCATTGCAGGGGACGCAGCCGCTCCCCCAAAGCCGTTGGAACGGAAAAAATCGACCCGGGCCAGGACCTTCGCCGCATAGGTGCCCGGTGCGAACGCGGCCTTCAGCCCATTTGCCTTTATCAAAGCCGACGTGCCGCCAAACCCGGCATTATAGGCGGCGATCGCGGTCCTCATCGCATCATCGGCGCTGAGTTTCAGCTTTGATCTACACTGGTCACGGTTCTCCGCCAGCAGCTTGCAGGCAAACCCGATATTCGCCCCTGCGTCCTGCCAGTTTCCGGTTCTGGCGAAATCATGGGCGTCCCAATCGATCTGCATCAGTCCGCGGCCAAAGCCGAGACCATCGGGCGGCATCGATCCCGGCCGTTGCGGGGGATTGGGTTCGCGCGGCTCGCGATCCCCGGTACCGGCGGGTCCATTGGGCTGCATCAAGGTGCTCGTACCCCACGCGGACTCCACCGATCCAATGGCCGCCACGATATCGGGAGGCACCGAATTGTCGGCGGCGGCCTGCTCAATCAGGTCCTTGAACGCCAGCGCGGACGGCAATTCGCCAAGCAGCGCCTGTTCCAGGGCACTCCCTGGCTGCACCGCGGGTATGCTGGGCTTGTCCACGCCGGAACGCAGCGCGGCCACCCCGGTCAATTGACCACCAATGAGGCAGTTGCCCTGACAAACCAGACCAAACCCATCGACCACCGGCGTATTGCCGCCTGGGGTCAGGCGCAGGATAACCCCCTTCTCCGGCGGAGGACTGCTCATGTTGAACGTCAGCACACTGTTCGGCCCGGCATTTCCCAGGTTGACCAATGGACCCAGGATTTCTTCCTGTTGATCGGCAAACTGCTCGAGTTCGTTGAGCGAGTGGGTGCCTGGGAATGTTACATCGGTTAGGATCATGGCAAACTCCTCGGAGCAATGTTAGCGGGTCCCTATCGGCGAGCTTTCCATCGGCTGACCACGACAACGTCGTACCAAGAAAACAATCAGCGGAGGATCGCTGCACCGTGCGGTAACAGTCACGCCCTAGAACGCACGTCCGAATACGGGCGACAGCAACTGCGATATCGCGTCCATTTGTTGCCTGGCAAGGTCGGGGTCCTGGCTCGAAACACGGCTGTTTACTTCAACAATGATCTGAGCCCGCTGCTGCTCGATAGGCGCCGCTTCGCTCATGTCGATCTTCAGTATATCGGCCACCCGTTTCAAGGTTGCCGGATCGGACACGCCGCGGACGAAGCTGACCAGATGAACCTTGCGCTGTTGCACCGGCACATCCAGCACGGATAGCGGCGCCCGATTTTTGGGTGCTATGCGAACGATCGGTGTGTTCGTTGGTATCGCAGAAATAACCGGCGCTAGCGCAGACGTGACGGCGGGGGGCGTGGGCGTTGTGACGATGTCACCCGTTTTCGGATCGCTGCTGGCGCTGTTCAGGACCTTGCCGACGTTTCCCTCGATCGTGACCGGAACGCAGTACTCGATATATTCGGCCAGACGCGCCGCTGCCATCCCCTGGTTGTTAACGCTCTGCAGCACGTTGCTGGGCGGTCTTTCCGCCAACCGCAGTGAGTCTCGCTGCGCCTTGACGATGGTCCGGATCGACGAGGCCGGAAGCTGGTACAGGACGACCGACGTGGAGTTGTCGATCAGGCTAGATGCCAAACCGAAGGCGACCCCGACGATACCGATTGCCTGTTGCGCCGCGAGCGCCAACCCCATGATCCCCACCGTTGCGCTCTGCATGGCGTTCAAATTGGCGAGAGTTCCACGCTTGGATCGCTCCAGTTCATCGAGCGCGGTCAGAAAACGGCCGCATTGGGCATCGATATAACCCTCCCCAACCAAGGTTACTGCGGGCCAGTCGATCCTGTTGGCAAGCAGGGCAACCTGCTGCTGGCCGGGATCGACGGCTGGAAAGGCTTCATTGCTGTTGGACGGCTGCCGGATCTGCCCGGCCTCCAGCGCAAATGCATAAAGCAACGGCACCGAATCCTGCCGGTTTTGGGCAATGGCGGTGGCTGTCATGGTCGCAGGGGGGCCTTCCGCAAGCAACCGGCCGCTCTCGGTCATGCGCGAACCGAGAGACCCCGGCGACATGCTGCAACCGGCACTGACGAGGACAGACAGCACGGCCAGCCAAGCGCTCGGCTTTACCGATTGTGCCCTTCTGCATTCCTTATTGGAAGCGGACCCTCGAAAAGAGGGGGCATGAGCAGAATGGAACTTACGGTCCACGCACACCTCCCGACATCAAAAACGGATCAGCGTCGATTATCTCGTTACGAAAACAGATATTACGCTTCACAGTTTCAAAATGTCAATAGAGATACTTTGGTTTAAATTCGCCAGCCGAATAGTGGATCCGATTGAGTGCCTGCTTTTGTCCAGTTTCCTACTTTAGATTTTCGTTACAACTGCTCTGGTCAGGCGGATCTATGCCGGATACGCCCAGCAGGTCTCCGGCGGCAGCGAAACCGTTACATCGCTGCCGACCTTGTAATGCGCGGCGGAGCCGACTTCCAGCACCTCGATCTGGTTCTTGAACAGTTCCAGCTCGTACAGCGTCTGCACACCCTGATAGCGTTGCGACAGTACCCGCGCCGTGAAGCGGTTCGGCCCCTCACCCGGCGGGTTGAACACCAGATTATCCGGGCGCAGGGCCAGCTGCACCGCCGCCCCGACCGTGGCACCCGCCGGCAGCAGCGCGTTCAGGCGATGTCCGGATGGGGTTTCGACCGTACCGAAAGCGCCGTCCAGGGCAACCAGCCTGCCGTCGATACGGTTGGACGCACCGGTGAACCCGGCCACGAACAGGTCGGCCGGCCGGTTGTATATGGTTTCAGGAGTATCCATTTGTAGCAGCTTGCCGTCCCGCATCACGCCGATGCGGTCGCCCAGCACCACCGCCTCGGTCTGGTCGTGCGTCACGTACAGCGCGGTCAGCCCCGCCGCCTTGATGATCCGCCGCAGATCGTCGCGCAGCCGCAGGCGAAGCTGCGCATCCAGGTTGGACAGCGGCTCATCCAGCAACAGCAATTGCGGCCGGTAGACCATGCTGCGCGCCAGCGCCACGCGCTGCATCTGCCCACCCGACAGCGCCGTCACCGGCCGGTCGGCGTATTGCGTCAGGTCCACCAACTCCAGCACTTCCGCCATCCGCCGGTCGATCTCGGCGCGCGACAGCTTCCGGTTACGCAGCGGATAGATCACGTTCTGGCGCACCGTCATATGCGGCCACACCGCATAGGACTGGAACACCATGCCGACATTGCGTGACCGCGGCGCCACCAGCACCCCGGCCTCCGGATCCGAATACACCTCGCCGCCAATCCGGATACGGCCGGAAGTCGGATGCTCCAAACCCGCCACGCAACGCAGCGTGGTGGTCTTGCCGCACCCGGACGGACCCAGCAGCGCGACGATTTCCCCCGCGGCAATAGTGAAACTGACATCGTCCACCGCCGGCTTGCCGGTGGGAAAAACCTTCCGCAGATGCTCGATCCGTAGTTCGGTAGACATGCTGTACTAGCCTATTGCCGGTAGCCGAAGACCTTGTTCCATTCCGCCAGCCACGGATCGTGCAGCTTCTCGGACTGCTCGTAATCCGGCACCCAGATCTTCTGCTTCTTCGCATCGAAACCTTCCGGCAGCGCCGGCGGAACCCTCAGCGAGGTCAGGTTGCCCTGTTCCTTGATCGAGAAGATCTGTCCCTGTTCCGACAGCATGTAATCCAGAAACAGCCGTCCCGCATTCGGATGCTGGGCCGTCTTCGGGATCCCCGAGGCATACGGTGTCACCGGAACACCCTCGGGTGGAAACACGATTTCCACCGGCGCGCCCTGCAGCTTCTTCGGATAGATGATGTTATGGATCAGCGGCGCGATGTTCACCTCGCCGCGTACCAGCGCATCCGACAACGGCGCGCCGGACGGATACAGCCTCGGCTTCACCGCCGCCTGCTTGGGCCAGTAATCCTCGCCCAACACCTGGCGTTCGAACATAATGCGCGTCCACGTCGTGCCGCCGGACGGCCCGATCACCGTGCCGATCTGCCCGTCGGCGTATTCCGGCTTGCACAGATCCCACCAGGTCTTCGGCGGGTTCTTCTGCAACTCGGACTGGCTGACGATCACCCAGCACGGCGTGATCGTGGGCCACAGCTTGGGCGACACAAGGGAGGCCGGCAGGTAATCGGCGGCATTCGGCGGCGCGTAGTCCTGGAACAGATCCTCGATCCGCTTCATCAGCGCGCGATCCGAATGATCCACCACATCCGCCGTCAGTTTTCCGGCCGCGGCCTCGGTCTGCACGCGGGTGATCAACTGGCCTCCGGATGCGCGCACGACCTCCACCTTGATGAACGGGAAGTGCTTGTTGAAGTCGTTCACCACCTCCTGCATCACCTCGGTGAACGAAGCGGTGTAGACCACCACGCGGCCTTCCTTGCGCGCCGCCTCCAGCAGAGTCGCCGAAGGCTGAAACGCCGCACGGGCGCGCCCTGTGATGGCGAAGCTGCCGATCGCGGCAGCGGCCAAGGCCTGTCGGCGTGTGAGCATCTTGCGGGTCATTTTCTGGTCTCCCCAGGTTTCAGCCGGAACGGACGACGCCGTTCTGCGACGCCCCGCGCGACAGCCGGTTTGTTATCGTGATCAGCAGCGCCAGCAGAACCATCTGCACCAGGCTGAACGCCGCCGTGATGCCAAGGTTGCCGCCCTCGTAGAAGCCCAACAACTGCACCGCCATCACCATCGTGTCGCTGGAATACAGGAACAGCGACGAGCCAAGCTCGCGGATACTCAGTATGAACAGCAGTGTCATGCCCGCCACCACCCCCGGCCGGGCCAGCGGCAGCACGATCGTGAAGATCGTGCTCAGCGTCCCCCGCCCACAGATCCAGGCGGCCTCTTCCAATTCCTTGTGGATCTGCATCAGCGACGTGGACAGCGCCTTCACCGTATCGGGAATGAACCGCGCGACGAACGCCAGCGCCAGGATCCACAGCGTGCCATACAGCCCGCCCGGCAGGTCGATCCAGGCCCACAGATACGCCACGCCGATCACCAGCCCGGGAATCGCCACCGGAATAGTGGAAATCACGTCGATGCTGCGCCGCCCCGGCGCCCGGGTGCGAGTGATGGTGTAGCCGATGGCGAACGACAGCAGCCCGCCGATCACGGCGGTCATCACGCCCACCTTCATCGTGTTGACGATCGAGGAAATCGTCGCCGAGTTCTCGAACAGCTTCTGGAAATGGAACCAGCTGTACTGCTTCGTATCCACCAGGCTGGCGAGGTTGCGCACGAACAGGAACTTGCGGAACGCCGCGATCAGCAGCGCCAGGATCGGCAGCACCACGACGACGAACAGGTAGACCATCGCCAGTCCAAGCGTGAAAAACCGCCATTTCCCCAAATTCAACGCGCGCGGCCGGAACGCCTTGCCGGCCACCGTGGTGAAGCTGCGGCCGGACAGCACCCTCTGCTGTAGAAACACCAGAAATCCCGTCACCACCATCAGCATCACCGCCACCGCGGCGGCGGTGTTGTACAGCGGCGGCGACCACGCGGTTAGCGCGAAGATATACGTGGTCAGCAACGAGATATTGGCCGGCTGCCCCAGCACGGCCGGAATGCCATAGATGCCCAGCATCACCACGAAGGACAGCAACGTGCCGGACAGGATCGCTGGCAAGATCAGCGGGAACGTCACGGTCCACAGCGTGCGCACCGGATGCGCGCCTGAAATCTCCGAGGCCTCTTCCAGCGCCGGGTCCATGTTGCGCAGCGCAGATGCGGTGAACATGTAGACATACGGCGCGTAATAGATGCCGAACACGAAGATCATGCCGGGCATCGAATAGAAATTCACCCGCCAGTCGAGCCCCATCGACCCCAGGATCAGGTTCAGCAATCCGGTCTTCGGCGACCCCAGGATGGACCACGCGACGCCGGCCACCAGCGGCGGAACAAACAGCGGCAGCATGCCGGCGCTGGCGATCAGTCCCTTCCAGGGCGTGTTGGTGCGCACCACGATCCAGGCGAACGCCAGCCCGATCGCCACCGCCAGCGCGGTTCCGCCGCCGCAAGCCAGCATCGAATTGGCCAACGCGCGATAGACGTTCTCATTCGCCAGAACCTCGCTGAAACTCGTTAGCGACAGATCGGAAAGCCGATACCCCTCCACCACCGGGTTGGTGGTGGTCAGCGCTCCGACCAGCAGCATGGCGGTAGGATACAGCACCAGAAACGTCAGCGCGGCGATCAGGGAGCCTGACCACAGCCAGGACAGCAGGCGGCCAGAACCGGCGCGCGCCGGTTGCGCTTCGACAGATACGGTCGGTGTTGTCGCCGCGGCAGGCGTTTGATCAGCCAATGGCATTCCCGGATATCGTTTCCCTGAAGGTATCTGGCTGTTCGTCGCCGGCTTGCCGCTGTCTGCCGTTGGCGCGCCGCCTGTGTCAATGATCTTCTCGGTAATGTTCGCCAGCGCGGCGAACACCCTGGGCGCACGATTGACCGGACCGGGTTCGCACCGCAGTCTCGCATCCCTACGTCCAACGGGAGAAAAGCGTCATGAAGGTCGGATTCATCGGGGTCGGCAATATGGGTGGGCCCATGTGCCGCAACATCATCAAGAACACGAACCATGAGGTCATCGTGTTCGACCTGAACCCCGATGCGGTGAAGCAGTGCACGGATCTCGGCGCCTCCGCGGGCAGTTCGGTCGCTGACGTGGCCGGGCGCAGTGACGTGGTGATCACCTCCCTGCCGATGCCGAAGAACGTGGAGGAGGTGGCCGCAATCATCGCCGCCAACGCCAAGCCCGGCACGGTCTATATCGACCTCAGCACCAATTCCCCCGCCGTCGCGAAACGCGTGTGCGAAGCGCTCAAAGCCAAGGGCATCCAGATGCTGGAAGCCCCGGTCAGCGGCGGCACCCCACGCGCGACCGACGGCACCATCTGCATCATGGTCGGCGGCGACGAGACGGTGTGCGACGCGCAGCGCCCGCTGCTGAACTCGTTCAGTTCCGAGGTCGTGCATGTCGGCGAGATCGGCATGGGCTCGGTCGCCAAGCTGATCAACAACATGCTGGCCTTCTGCAACATGGCCGCCGCGGCCGAGGCGCTGGTGATGGGCGCCAAATCGGGGATCGACCTGAAGAAACTCGATCAGGTGATCTCCAATGCGTCCGGCTTCTCGTCGGGCTACCGTTCCGTCGCCAACAAGGCCTTCGCCGGCGATTTCCGTCCGACCTTCGCGCTGGATCTCGCGCACAAAGATCTTCGTCTGGCGCTGGAACTGGCCGATGAACTCGGCGTGCCCGGCATGATCGCGCCCCAGGTCATGAGCCTGATGCGCCTGGCGCGCGGCATGGGCATGGGCGGCAACGACAGCGCCACCGTGATCCAGGTCTACGAAAAGGCCCTGAACACGCAGGTCCGGACTTAAGGTCCGGACCGCTATTTCGGCAGCAGCATATCGGTGATCAGGTGCACCAGTTCCAGCAGCGCCTTGACCGCGACATAGGCGACCGCGCCCATGGCCAAGCCGGCGAACAGGAACTCCAGGTAGCCGGTGCGCAACAGCCCCCAGGCGCCGGCCGCGACGCAGAGCGCGGCGGCGGCTTCGGGAAGCCAATGTTTATGGCGGATCAACCGGTGGAGGGTCTTATATTGGGCATTTTCCATCACGCGAAACTAGCTGCCGGTACGACCGCAACGCAAGGCAGCCGCCGATGAGCCTGGATCTGGTGGTCATCGGCGCCGGCATGGCCGGCATGGTCACCGCGGTACGCGCCGCCGGGCGCGGGCTGAAGGTGGCGGTGCTGGAGAAGGGCGAGGCCGAGCGCTATCCCTGCAACACCCGCCTGTCCGGCGGGATCATCCACATCGCCTTCGTGGATCCGAAGCGGAAGGCCGCCGACATCCTGGCCGCGATCGGGCGCGTGGACAGCGGCGGCGCGGAACCCGAACTGGCATCCGCCCTGGCCGAAAGCGTGTCCCCGGCGATCGACTTCCTGCGCTCGGAGGGGGCGAGGTTCCTGCGCGCCGGAGGGCAGGAATACCAGAACTGGATGCTGGCCCCGCCACGGCGGCTGGTCGCGGGAATGGATTGGGAGGGCCGCGGCCCGGACGTGCTGCTGCGCGGCCTGGCCCAGCGCCTTGCCGCGCTCGGCGGCACCCTGCATCGCGGGACCCGAGCCATTGCGCTTACAATGCGGGACGGAACCTGCGTCGGTGTTGAAACCGAAAACGGCGACTTCCCGGCCCGCGCGGTGCTGATCGCCGACGGTGGCTTCCAGGCCAACACGGCAATGCTGGCCGAGCACATCACCGCGACGCCCCCTGCCCTGAAGCAGCGCGGCGCCGCCACCGGCATGGGCGACGGCCTGGCCATGGCGCGCGCGGCCGGCGCCGCCACCACCGATCTGCGGCGCTTCTATGGCCATCTTCTATGCCGGGACGCGATGCACAACGACAAAGTCTGGCCCTATCCGGAACTGGATGGCATCGCCGTCTCCGGCATGCTGGTGGGCGGCAATGGACGCCGGCTGGTGGACGAAGGCCTCGGCGGCGTGAACATGGCCAATGCCCTGGCCTGCAGCCCCGACCCGCTGGGCGGGGTGATCGTGTTCGACGCGGCCATTTGGGACGGCCCAGGCCGGTCTGCCCGTATTCCCGCCAATCCCGCGCTGGAGAACGCCGGCGGCACTATCCTGCGCGCGGACAGCCTGGAAGACCTGGCAAGGCAGGCAGGCCTGCCCGGCGATGGGCTCGCGGCGAGCGTTGCTGCGCACAATGAGGCCATCTCCGCGGGCAGCCTTTCTGCCCTGTCGCCCCCGCGCTCCACCGAGCGCTTCAAGCCCTGGCCGATCGCCACCGCGCCGTTCATGGCCATCCCCTGCTGCGCCGGCATCACCTACACGATGGGCGGCATCCGCATCGACCGCGACGCGCGGGTGCTGAACGACGCGGGAGCGCCGATCCGAGGCCTGTACGCCGCCGGGTCCTGCACCGGCGGCTTGGAGGGTGGCCACAACGCCACCTATCTCGGCGGCCTGGCCAAGGCCGCCGCCTTTGGTCTGCGTGCCGCCGACCATATTTCCGAAACGAACGAAACCGTTCTCCTGAAACAGGAAACCAGCACATGATCTACATGGTTGAAATGGCTCTGGCCGAAAGTGAGATACACCGCCGGGCGGAATGGGAGGCCTGGTACCTCTCCCACCAGAAGATGCTGCTGACCATCCCAGGCTTTCGCGCCAGCCAGCGATTCGAGGCGATGGAACCCTGCGACTCGCCCTTCGTGGCGCTGCACGAAGTCGTGGGGCCGGAACTTTTCACGAGCGAACCCTATCGCGCCAAGGCCGGTCCCGGTGGCACCGGCGAATGGCAGCACAAGATGCCGAACTGGCACCGCAACCTGTTCACCGGCGTGGAACACACGCCGGACGTACGCATGGACCAGTGGCTGGCAGTGGTCGAGGAGGGCGTGCCGGCCACCCGCTGCGAGGGCATGCTGGACCTACAATGGATGGAATCCGTCGGCCTGGACGGCAATGTGAAACGCCGGGCAATTGCCGTGGTGGACATGCCGTATATCGCAACGTCGTTCGCGATCGCGGAGGGCGTGCGCATGTGCCGTCCCTTGATGCCGCGCATTACCGGCTGACGTAGGAACCGGGGCTTTGCCCCAGACCCCACGAGCGGCTCTGCCCCTCCACCCCGCAAGGGAACTTGTTCCCTTGACCCTGATAAATTGGTTTCTTGGGAAGATGGCCATGACGTAGCCCATCAACGGCTTCGTCGGTTCGGCCCACTTCCCAAGAAACCAGCCCATGGGGTTGAGGGGACGAGTCCCCTCACGGGTGCAGGGCTGAGCCCGCCGGGGTCTGGGGCGGAGCCCCAGCCTTACCGCGGCAGCGTGGTAGCGCCCATCAGGAACTGGTCCACCGATCGGGCACATTGGCGGCCTTCGCGGATTGCCCACACGACCAGGGACTGCCCGCGGCGCATATCGCCGGCGGCGAACACCTTGTCCAGCGAGGTGCGGTAATCGTCCATGTTGGCCTTGATGTTGCTGCGGGCGTCCAGTTCCAGCCGTTCGTCATTCATCGGCCGCGGACCGAGGAAGCCCATCGCCAGCAAAACCAGTTCCGCCTGCAACTTGAACTCGCTGCCGGGAACCTCCTTCAGTTCCGTGCGGCCATCTGCCCCCGGCGCGAATTCCACGCGCACGCATTCCAGGCCGGTGACGGATCCGTTCTCGCCGGTTACCTGTTTCGTCAGCACCGCCCAGTCACGCTCCACGCCTTCCTCATGCGCCCCGGCGGTGCGCAACTTGGTCGGCCAGTTCGGCCAGGTCAGCGCCTTGTTTTCCTTCACCGGGGGCTTCGGCAGGATCTCGATCTGCACGATCGAGGCAGCCCCCTGGCGGGCGGCGGTGCCGATGCAGTCGGCACCCGTGTCGCCGCCGCCGATGACCACCACGTGCTTGCCCTTGGCCGAGATCGGGCCGTTCGGTGCCGCGACCTGCTCGGCGTCGCCGGCAACTCGCTTGTTCTGCTGCGGCAGATAGTCCATGGCGAAATGCACGCCGACCAGATCACGGCCCGGCACTTCCAGGTCGCGCGGATGCTCGGCACCGCCGGTCAGCACCACCGCATCGAAGCTGGCGCGCAGACGCTCCAGGGGAACGGTGACGCCGACTTCCACGTTGGTGCGGAACTCCACACCCTCGGCAGCCATTTGCGCCATGCGGCGGTCGATCAGGTGCTTTTCCATCTTGAAGTCGGGAATGCCATAGCGAAGCAAGCCACCGATTCGGTCGGTCTTTTCAAACAGAACAACCTCATGCCCGACGCGGGCCAGTTGCTGGGCGCAGGCCATGCCGGCCGGGCCGGAACCGATCACCGCGACGCGCTTGCCGGTCTTGTGCGCGGGAACCTGCGGAACGATCCAGCCTTCTTCCCATCCCTTGTCGACGATCGCGCATTCCACCGTCTTGATGGTAACGGGGTTGTCGTCGATGTTCAGCGTGCAGGACGCCTCGCACGGGGCGGGGCAGATCCGGCCGGTGAATTCCGGGAAGTTGTTGGTGGAGTGCAGCATCCGCGACGCGGCTTCCCACTGATCGCGATAGACCAGGTTGTTCCAGTCCGGGATCAGATTGTTCACCGGACAGCCGTTGTGGCAGAACGGAATGCCGCAATCCATGCAGCGTGCCGCCTGTTCGGAAACCTCCGCCTGCGGCAGCGGCGTGACGTATTCGTTCCAGTTCTTCAGGCGCACTTCCGGCTTGATATAGCCGCGATCATGCCGCGCGATTTCCAGGAATCCCGTAACCTTACCCATCTTCGAATCCTTCCAGGCTATGCGGGAACTATTGGGCCGCGGAACGCGCGGCGATTGTCTCGGCGGCGAGGTCGAGCAGAGCGCGGCGAAAGTCGCGCGGCGTCACCTTGACGAAACGATCGAGCGTGCTCACCCAGTCCTCGAGCAGCGCTCGGGCCTGCGAACTGCCGGTGAACAGCAGGTGCCGCTCGACGAGGATCTTCAACCGGTCGGCATCGAAGCGCAGCGGGTTGCCCATGCCGTTGTCATCGACCGACAGCGAACGCTGGCGCGGATGCTCGTGCGCTTCCGCCGGCTCGAGGTCGAAGGGAGTGACCGGTTCGAGATCGACCATCGACAGGTTGCACATGTCCTTGAAGCTGCCCGCCGGGTCGTAGACATAGGCGATGCCGCCGGACATGCCGGCCGCGAAGTTGCGTCCGGTCTGGCCCAGCACCGCGACCACGCCGCCGGTCATGTATTCGCAGCCGTGATCGCCGGTGCCCTCGACAACGGCGACCGCGCCGGAGTTGCGGACGGCGAAGCGCTCGCCGGCCACCCCCTCGAAATACGCCTCACCGGCGATCGCGCCGTACAGCACCGTGTTGCCGACGATGATGTTCTGCGTGGGGTCACGCAGGATGCCCTGCGGCTGGCGCACGACCACGCGCCCGCCGGACAGTCCCTTGCCGACATAGTCGTTGGCATCGCCAACCAGTTCCAGCGAAACGCCGCGCGCCAGGAAGGCGCCGAAGCTTTGCCCGGCGGTGCCGGTGAAGCGCACGGCGATGGTGTCTTCCGGCAATCCGGCATGGCCGTATTTGCGGGCGACCTCCCCGGACAGCATGGCACCGACGGTGCGGTTGAGGTTCTTGATCTGGCGTTCGATCAGCACCGGCGTAGCGTTATCGAGCGCGGTTTCGGCTTCCGCGATCAGGCCCTGGTCCATCGCCTTGTCGAGGTGATGGTCCTGGCGTTCGCTGTTGAACACCGCGATCCCCGGCTTGGACGGCACGTGATACAGGATGCGGCTGAGGTCCACGCCCTGCGCCTTCCAGTGATCGACGGCGTGGCGCATGTCGAGCCGCTCCACCGCACCGACCATTTCGTTGAAGCTGCGAAAGCCCAGCTGGGCCATCAGCTCGCGCACTTCCTCGGCGATGAAGAAGAAGTAGTTGATCACGTGCTCGGGCGTGCCGGTGAAGCGGGCGCGCAGGATCGGGTCTTGGGTCGCCACGCCGACCGGGCAGGTGTTCAGGTGGCATTTGCGCATCATGATGCAGCCGGCGGCGATCAGCGGACCGGTGGCGAAGCCGAGCTGAGCCATGATCTCGCGCAGCTCTTCGGCGACGAAGAAGAAGT
>CAINEA010000391.1 GCA_903847525.1 uncultured Acetobacteraceae bacterium
GTCCGTGCAGCAGCACGTGATCCATCGCCTCGCCCCGACCCTTGGCCGCGGTGATGAAGGTTTGCAGGTTTTCCCGGCTGGCCTTCTGTCCGATGAATTCCCGCAAGGTCTGCGGGCGAAGGCTGGCCTCGGCGGTGTCTTCCTCGCCGCGGATCGGGGAGACGGTGCGATCGTCCTCGTATTCTGGGGCACTCATCGCGCCAGTTCCTTCAGGCTGTCACGGATGACCGCGTCGAGGCCGGCGGTTTCGCCCAGGCGCTCGATGACGCGGGCGACGGCCGGCTGGGCTTCCTGGCGGCGGTAGCCGAGATTGACCAGGGCGGAGAGCACGTCCTCGGCCACGCCGCGCGGCAGCTGGGCGGCGATGGGGACGAAGCCGGAGCCGAGCGGCATGGCGCCGGCCTTGTCGCGCAGTTCCGAGAGGATGCGCACCGCGAGCTTCGGGCCGACGCCGGGGGCGCGGGTCATGCTGGCGCGGTCCGACGCGGCGATGGCGGTGACGAGGTCGCGCGGCGACAGGGCCGAGAGTATGCCCAGCGCCACCTTGGCGCCGACGCCCTGCACCGTGGTCAGCAGACGGAACCAGTCGCGCTCGGCGGGATCGGTGAAGCCGTAGAGCAGGATGGCGTCCTCACGCACTTGGGTTTCGATCAGCAGCGCGGCCAGCGCCGGCGGCTGCGGCAGGGCGGCGAGCGTACGGCTGGAGGCCTGCACGACATAGCCGACGCCGCCGACGTCGATCAGGCAGCGGCCATCCTCGATCTGATCGATCTTTCCGGTGAGCTTGCCGATCATGCCACCCGCCTTTTCATGCCATTTGCGTTCCGGCGGCCCAGGCGTGGCGGCTGGCGCGGTAATGGGCGTGGCAGATCGCCACCGCCAGCGCGTCGGCCGCATCGGCGCGTTTCAGGGTGGCGCCCGGCAGGAGGCGGCGGACCATCATCTGCACCTGGTTCTTGTCGGCCGCACCGGTGCCGACCACCGATTGCTTCACCCGCATGGCGCCGTATTCGAGCACGGGGATGCCGATCAGCGCCGGGGCGAGCAACGCGACGCCG
The DNA here is from genome assembly GCA_903847525.1 of uncultured Acetobacteraceae bacterium. GTDB lineage: Bacteria > Pseudomonadota > Alphaproteobacteria > Acetobacterales > Acetobacteraceae > PALSA-911. The sequence continues at coordinate 1,059 of CAINEA010000391.1, forward strand.
CGGGCATAGCCGAGCTTCAGGGTCGCGGCGCCGTTGCGGTTGACATAGGTCTCCTCCACCGCGGCCTCGTCCGGCTGGAAATCGGCCATCAGGCGGGTCAGCGCGTCGTGCAGGAATTTCAGCCGCAGCGGCACGCTTTCGGCGTTGTCCGTGGCGATCACGCCGTCGCCGATATGGCGCAGGCGGTTGCCGTCGGCCTCGATGATGCCCCAGCCGGTGAAGCGCAGGCCGGGATCGATGCCCAATAGCCGGACCGGAGGCGTTTGCACCGGCGATAATGCGTGCGGCGACTGCCTGGCCATGAACCGACTCGGACCCCACATGGTTGAATGCGCAGCCTATACACCGGCACGGAGTCGCCGGGCAGATGGGATGCCGCGGCGTAGTGTGGGCCCATGGGACGTGTCATGATTACGGCGATCGGGAGAGCGGCCATGGATATCAACGTCGAGACCTTCAGCGGCGCCGAGGCGGACCGGATCTCCACGATCTCCCGGCAGATATGGGACGCCAAGTACCGGCTGAAGGCTGCCGACGGCACGCCGGTGGACGTGACGATCGAGGATACCTGGCGGCGCGTTGCCCGGGCGCTGGCGGTGGCGGAGAAGGAACCCGGACGCTGGGAGCAGACATTCTACGAGGCGCTGGAGGGGTTCCGCTTCCTGCCGGCCGGGCGGATCCTGGCCGGTGCGGGCGCGGACCGGCGGGTGACGCTGTTCAACTGCTTTGTCATGGGCGACATCGAGGACGACCTCGGCGCCATCTTTACGAATCTGCGCGAAGCGGCGCTGACGATGCAGCAGGGCGGCGGGATCGGCTACGATTTCTCCTCGATCCGGCCGAAGGGCGCGCCGGTGAAGGGTGTGGGCGCGGATGCGTCCGGCCCGCTGTCGTTCATGGATGTCTGGGACGCGATGTGCCGGACCATCATGTCCGCCGGTGCGCGGCGCGGGGCGATGATGGCGACGCTGCGGTGCGACCATCCGGATATCGAGGCGTTCATCGACGCCAAGCGCGAGGCCGGCCGGCTGCGCAACTTCAACCTTTCCGTGCTGGTGACCGATCCGTTCATGGCTGCGGTGCAGGCAGACCAGGACTGGCAGCTGACCTTCGGCGGAATCGTGTTTCGCACCTTGAAGGCGCGCGAGCTGTGGAACCGGATAACGCGGGCGACCTATGACTATGCCGAGCCGGGCGTGCTGTTCATCGACCGGATCAACGCGCGGAACAATCTTTATTATTGCGAGACGATCCATTCGACCAACCCCTGCGCCGAGCAGCCGTTGCCGCCCTATGGCGCGTGCCTGCTCGGGTCGATCAACCTGTCGCGGCTGATCCGCGAGCCGTTCACGCCAGATGCGCGGCTGGACATACCGGAGCTTTGCGATCTGGTTTCGGTGGCCATCCGCATGATGGACAACACGATCGACGTATCCGGCTTCCCGCTGGAAGCGCAGCACCAGGAGGCGCTGACCAAGCGGCGGATCGGGCTGGGCATGACGGGCCTGGCGGATGCGCTGATGATGTGCGGGCTGCGCTATGGCTCGGTCGAGGCGGCCGCGATGGCCGGCGAGTGGGCGCGCCAGATCAACCGCGCCGCCTATCTGGCCTCGGCCGGGCTGGCCAAGGAGAAGGGCGCCTTTCCGCTGTTCGACCGCGAGGCGTATCTGGCCGGTGCGACGGTGCGGGAACTGGACGAGGACGTTCGCAAGCAGATCGGCGAGAATGGCATCCGCAATGCGCTGCTGACCTCAGTGGCGCCGACGGGCACCATTTCGCTGGTGGCGGACAATGTCTCCAGCGGTATCGAGCCGGTGTTCGCCCTGGCCTATACGCGCAAGGTGCTGCAGCCGGACGGCACGCGGACCGAGGAAGAGGTTTCCGACTATGCGCTGCGGCTGTTCCGCGAGCGGTTCGGCCAGGCGGCGCGGCTGCCGGCGCATTTCGTCACCGCGCAGGACCTGACCCCGGAGGAGCATGTGCGCATGCAGGCGGCGGTGCAGGCGCATGTGGACAGCGCCATCTCCAAGACCGTGAACGTGCCGGAGGACATTGCGTTCGAGGCGTTCCAGGAGGTGTACCTCGACGCCTATCGCAGCGGCTGCAAGGGCTGCACGACGTATCGGCCGAACGCGATCACCGGGTCGGTGCTGGAGGTGAAGGGGCCGGAAGCGGCCACCCCGGCCGCCCCGGTCGCCGAGCCGTTCGCGGGTGGCGATTTGATCGTGCGGGCGCCGAAGCTGACGGGGGCGACCTACAAGCTGCGCTGGCCGGACAGCGAGCATGCGATGTACGTGACGATCAACGACGTGGAGCATGGCGGCTTCCGCCGGCCGTTCGAGGTGTTCGTCAATTCGAAGAATTTGGAGCACTACGCCTGGGTGGTGGCGCTGACGCGGATGATCAGCGCCGTGTTCCGCCGGGGCGGCGAGGTGGCGTTCGTGGCCGAGGAACTGAAGCAGGTGTTCGACCCGCGCGGCGGCCAGTGGAGCGAGGGGCGCTATGTGCCGTCCCTGGTGGCGGCGATCGGCGGGGTGATCGAGCGGCACATGATCGAGACGGGTTTTCTGGTTGCGCCAGAAATGTTGGCGGGGAAGGCCCAGCCGATCGTGATGGAGCAGGCCGCCCCTACGCATATCGGGCCGATCTGTCCGAAATGCAGCCAGCCCGGCCTGGTGAAGGAGGCGGGGTGCCTGAGCTGCTATCACTGCGGCTGGTCTAAATGTAGCTAGGGGGGGAACAGCCCGAAAAGTTGCATAGTAACCGGACCAGACTTGGGGGCAGGACCAAAAGCGGAATGAATTAACATCCCACCCGGACCACTCGATGGGGGCCAATCAGTCGCACCTACGGTGTTCACCGCTCTACCATTGAGAGGCTGAGCACTGCCCCAGCTTCCTTGACCTCTAAACAGACAGAAAATTGAGACTAGAAATGGCGCGCAAACTGACGACTAAGGAGAAGGCGTGGTATTTCGACGCCATCGATGAATTAGGTGGAGCCGCTGTTACCAGCGACAGGGGGGCCGATACGGTTACCTATCATTCGGCAATTAGCTCTGATGAAAGCCACATAAAAGCGGCGGATCCTGAAGAGCTTGCCCATGCAGTCATGATTGGTCTGCTTCACGGCAAAGCCTACAAATATCCCCTCACGTCGCTCTGCCACGAGATGCATTTTGCGCACGGCAGCAAGGGCAGCAAATCTGATGAGGTCGACATCATCATACGAGACGAGGATCAGCTTCCATATGCGATGGTGGAACTCAAAGCCGCGAGTGATTTCAAAAGCGAGAAAGACCGAGGTGGACCCCAAATCCTGGACAGGTAGTTAAGAGAGACTCCCGCCCCTAAAACGGCCTGAAGGCCAGGGGTTACGGATGATGAATGTTCGCAAAAA
>CAINEA010000392.1 GCA_903847525.1 uncultured Acetobacteraceae bacterium
GTCGGAGGACTTCCCAAAGAAATCCCGGTCGAAATTGAGTCGGAAGCGGTAGCGCTCCCGGGCATTTTGAAGAGGACCCGCAACGGCGTTGGCAGCGCGCGACTGTAAATCGAAACGGAGCCGCATATCCCCGCTCAGCCGGAATCCAGCGATGTTCCGGACCAGACCAGTGACGGTCTTCGATAGCTCCGTTTCTGCCGCAGGGACAACGGCTTGCGCCGAGACAACGGGCGCCGGAGCTACCTGACTAGGAACTGCGGCTGGGGCAGCTGTAGCCGGGGCAGCCACTGTCGCGGTTTTCACGATTGGGGTAGAGGACACCCCCTGAAGCTGATCGATCTTCTTCTGCTGCTCGGCTAGAGTCGCCTGCAACGTCTGGATCGTCTTCTGCTGTTCGGCCAACTGCTCCAAAATGCGTTGGACATCCGCTGTGGTAGCGGCCTGCCCCCATGCAGAAGACGCCATCATGAACAAAACACATATATTGGACAACAAAACCGTGACCACACGGGAACGGCGAGAGAGAGAAACAACTTTTGTAATCAAGATGTCTTAATGTTACGGAGCAGTCATTACAGACAGATTACAGATACATAGCGTCAATGTTACGATTCGATGTTTTCGTTAAGTGAAACTCCTTACGCCGATTGACCTATCGATTCCAACACTCAGAGCATCTAACATAGTGTGTATAAGCGCGTGCTCGAGTCTTCCCGACCTGCTGCGCGCGTCCTTTATTCCGATTCTTTTTATCTAAGGACCTTTAATATGAAGAAGTTACTGACCATTGCAATCGGTTTTAGCACCCTGGCACTCAGCGCTTTCGGCGCTGGCCTTACCGTTACCAGCCCCGTCTCCGCTGGCGGCAAGGAATTGAAGCCGGGCGAGTACAAGTTCGAGATGCAGGGCGACAAAGTTGTATTCAAGGACGGCAAAACGATCATTGCAGAAGCTCCTGCAACCTCCGAGACCGTCGCCAAGAAGTACGCCGACACCACGTATGAGTCGACCTCCGGGAAAATCACTGCCATCCGCGTTGGCGGCAGCACCACCCGAATCGTCTTGAAGTAATTCTCCTCCGGCGCGACCGCCGGGGAATCTTGAAATCTACAACCCGGAACGGGGGACCAGCCAGCATCGGTCATCCGTTCCGGTTTTTCTTTTTCTTTCTATCGTTTACCCTCCCTTCGTTACCTTTCTGCCAGGTCTCCGTCCCTTATAGTAGAGTGAGCAGGTTGTAATAAAAATCGTGAGTCGTGGAGCCGCCTCTTTGGCCCAAAAAACGGGCTTACAAATGGACGAGACGGCGCTCATCAAGGCTGCCCAGGCGGGCGATCAGGACGCCTTCGGACAGTTGGTGCGCGCCTATGACCAAAGTGTGCTCCGGCTTGCCATGAATCTGCTGCGGTCGCCCGAAGACGCGCAAGATGTTTACCAGGAAGCGTTTCTGAGGGTCTACCGCAACCTGAACAACTTCCGATTCGACTGCAGTTTTCACACTTGGCTTTACCGGATCGTGACGAACTTGTGCCTGGACCAAATGCGGAAACGCAAGGTCCGGCGGGAGGAGCCGACCGTGATCTCCACATCCGAAGGTTTGCTCGACCGGGCAGACTCGATCGCCGAACCGCGAGCCGACGGAGATCCGCAGCGCAGCCTGTTCAGCGGGCAACTGCGGCGCAAGATCAAGGAAGTGCTCAACGGGCTGACCCCCAGGGAACGGATGGTGTTCGAAATGCGCCATTACCAGGGTCTGCGCCTGCGCAATATCGGAGAGATTTTAGGAACCAGTGAAGAGGCCGCGAAGAATTGTCTGTTCCGGGCAAATCAGAAAATGCGGGCCGCGCTAGGAGAATTTGTATGAGTTGCGAATCAATACGCGAGCAACTGCCCATGTTGCTGTACGGCGAACTCTCTTTCGACGAGGAAGAGTCCGTCGAATCGCATCTGGACGGCTGCTCGGATTGCCGCGCGGCATTGGCACAGGAGCGGGAATTGTCGGCGGCGTTCGATCAGGTGGCAGTGGAACCTTCACCCGCGCTGTTGCGGGCCTGTAGGGAAAGCTTGGCGGATCGGCTGAAGAATGAAACGGCTCCTGTGGCACCGCAGTTGAACACACCCGGAACGGGCTGGTGGGATCGCTTCATTGACTTGA
>CAINEA010000393.1 GCA_903847525.1 uncultured Acetobacteraceae bacterium
CATCGAGCATCAACCAGGCGCGGGCCGGGACACTCTATCTCATGTGCGCGGGCGACCGGCGCACGTTCTACAAGGTCCAGCCGATCGTGCGCAAGCTCAGCGACGACGGAAAATTGATGCGCTACATCGGCCCGGCCGGTACCGCGGCGCAGGTCAAGGAGCTCGTTAATCTGGTGATGAACATCAACACGGCCGGTCTCGCCGAAGGCCTGGGCCTCGGCGCGGCGCTCGGGCTGGATCTGCAAGTGTTAATGGAAATTTTCTCGCAGACGGGCGCAAACTCGCGCGTGCTGGCGACCGATGGCGAAGACATGGTCAACCGGGAGCACTCCTGTTTCTTCAGCGGCGCGCATGCCGCGAAAGATTCCGGCATCGCCCTGGCACTGGCAAAACAGGCCCGCCTCGATCTGCCGCTCGCCGCGGCAACGTACAAACAGTTCAAGAAAATGACCCAGGCCGGCCTCGGCGATCTCGATAAGTCCGGGATCGGTCCCGGCTTTTCGACCGAGGGCCAGCCGCTGTTCTACAAGGGCGTGCTCTACGCGGTTACGGGGCAGGACGACGCCTTCGCGGTCGATGTCGAGACCGGCAAGGTGCTCTGGAAATACGAGCCGAAGATCGATCTCAAGCAGGTCAACGTCTGCTGCGGCTGGCTGAGCCGCGGGCTCGGCATGGGCGATGGGATGATCTTCGTCGGCCAGCTCGACGCGAAGCTCGTCGCGCTGGATCAGAAAACCGGCAAGGTGATCTGGATCGTGCAGGCGGGCGATCCAAAGGTCGGCTACGGGATCACGGCGGCGCCGCTCTACTTCGACGGCCTCGTCGTCACCGGCGTCACAGGCGGCGAATACGGCGTTCGTGGCCGGGTCGCCGCCTATGATGCGAAGACCGGCAGGGAAGTCTGGAACTTCTGGACGATACCGGGACCGGGGGAGCCCGGCCATGAAACCTGGCCGCAGGATAACGAAGCCTGGAAATATGGCGGCGCGCCCGTATGGCAGACGCCGGCGATCGATCCGGACCTCGGCCTGATCTATTTCTCCACCGGCAATCCCGGCCCCGATCTCAACGGCGCCATTCGCGCGGGCGACAATCTCTACTCGTCATCGATCGTCGCGCTCGATGCGAAGACGGGAAAATACCGTTGGCACTTCCAGGAAGTGCACCATGACCTCTGGGACTATGACGCGCCCAATCCCGTCGTGCTGTTCGACGCCGTCGTGGACGGCAAGCCGCGCAAGGGCATCGCTGAAGCCGGCAAGTCGGGCTACCTCTACATCCTGGACCGGATCACCGGAAAGCCGCTGATCGGCATTCCCGAAACCCCCGTGCCGCAGGAGCCGACGCAGGCGACCGCCGCAACCCAGCCGATCCCGATCGGCGACGACCTTGTCGCGCATAAGATCGACGAAGCGCCGGCCGGCCGGACGATCGTCAACGAAGGCAGGACCTTCACGCCCACCGTCGCCCAGCCCGTTCTCTACGCGCCGAGCTCCGGCGTGAACTGGCACCCCAGCTCCTACGATCCGCGCAGCAATCTCATGTTCATCTGCGCTAACAGCATGATCGGCGGCGCCTCCGGCGGTGACAAGGACGCCGCGATCGGCCCGCCGCCCGGCAAGCAATATCTGCAGGGCGCCTTTGCCGGCGCGTCCGGCGGCAAGGTTACACCGCAGGGCAGGCAGTTCGTCGCGGCGAACCTGACGACGAATAGGGTCGCGTGGCGCCAGCAGGGCCCGCTTTGCGGGGGCGGATCGATCGCTACCGCCGGCGGCCTGATCTTCATGGGCCGGCCCGACGGCGTGATGACGGCCCTCGATAGCGCGACCGGCGAGACGATATGGGAATTCCAGACCGACGGCGGCCTCTACGGCACGCCGACGACGTTCGAACACAAGGGCAGGCAATACGTCGCCATCCAGGGCGGGTCGGCCCTCTACGGCGGCGCGGGCTCGAAAGCCGGCACGGGCATCTGGCTGTTCGGGCTGGACGGCAAGATGCAAAGCCTTCCCGCCGATGCGGCGAAAGCGGAAG
>CAINEA010000394.1 GCA_903847525.1 uncultured Acetobacteraceae bacterium
CGCAACCGTCAGCTTGGTGAGGTCGATCTCGGGCGTCACCCCGATGTTGAATCGAGTCGTCCGTGATCACGTCAACCAGTTTCGTCCTCAGGCCGAAACCGGGAATCCGAACCGCCGGAGGATACCCAGGTGAGCAATTACGCGTAGAGAAGTGCTATAGCCGAGGTGGTTGTTGCCTCAAAGTCTTTGGCGAGCCGGCGGTTGTGGTTGATCCAGGCGAAGAAGCGTTCGGCCACCCCGCGGCGCGGCAGAACCTGAAGGCCCACCTGATCAGTCAGCTTCCGGACGATCTGCACCACGATGGAGTTAGTGTTTGTGACCGTCTTGCCGGCATAGACGCTGTCGGCGAATACCGTCCGGATGAACGGAAATCGGGCTAGGGACGTTTTTAACACCGACGGAGCACCTTCGCGGTCCTGCGTTGCGCCACGCCGCAGATGGACCTCCTATGCACGGCCATCGGTGTCAACCAGCGCATCACGCTCACGGCCCTTGACCGTCTTGGTGGCGTCAAACACGCACGGTCCGCATCGGTCAGGTCACTGGGATAGCGCCGGTCGTCGCGGTCATGTTCGGCGCGGGTCGCGGGTGGGCCGCATCGATCGATCCGGCATAAGAGGGTTTGACCTCGGAGATTCCCTGGGTGATCCAGCTTTCAAGCCCTTATGGAAGCGTTCCGAGTCGGCCTCTTTGCTTTGCCATAGATCAGGAAGTGCAGTAGGTTTGAAAGAGGCTTTCATGAAGGCGCTAGTGAAGAACGGATGCAGTCAGATCGTAAGTCGATTTGGTGCCCTGCCAAATCGACATGCAGCCATGGTCTGCTCGTAACGCTAGGGAGTAGGTTCCGGATGCCGGCAATTCGACTTCATCTCAATAATCTCCACGCGTTAATAATTCGGGATATGATGACGCGCTTTGGACGCAATAATCTAGGATTTATATGGACCATCCTGGAGCCAATGATACTGTGCACCGGCGTGATGACCATTTGGTCCTTGATTCACGACTCAGTTATCCGTGGCATTCCGATTATTAGTTTTGTCTTAACGGGCTATATGCCTCTTACACTGTGGCGGCATATGACAAACCCATTGGTCAGGGTAATCTCTAATAATGCCGGGTTGCTCTATCACACCTACTTGACTCATCTTGATATCGTTATCGCGCGCCAAGTGCTGGAGTTTCTCTCTTCGACAGCGGCTTTGGTATTGATCTATCTGATTCTCCTGTCATTGGGTTTGGCCGAACCGGTGCAGGACATGGGGCTGTTGCTCGCTGCCTGGCTACTAATAGGATGGTTCCATTCCGGTATAGGGCTGATTATAGCGGCCCTGACCGAGAAATACGAGAGGGCGGAAAAATTTGTTGGGCCGGCCAACTATCTCGCCCTTCCTATTTCCGGCGTGTTCTTTATGGTCGACTGGCTGCCGAGTAACGCTCAACGTTTAATTGCGTGGAATCCAACCATACATGGGTTTGAGATGTTTCGGGCCGGCTTTTTTGGTGAATCCGTGGCGACTCACTACGATCCGCTGTATCTAGGTTTATGGTCGCTTGCGCTCACCGTTATCGGCATTGCAGCAGTCCAAAGTGCGCGTGATCACGTTCATGCCTGATACTTTCTTGAACCGTCCCGGGTTTGTCAGAGGCTCCCCCGCCTGAGAAGGTGGAGCGACGTCACGCAAGGCGACGAACATGTTTTCGCCTGAGGTGCGCGATCGGGCAGTTCGGAGGGTTTCGGATCACGAGCGCGAGCATCCGTCGCCTTGGGCAGCGATGCTCTCGATCGCCACCAAAGTTGGCTGCACCCCGCAAACAAGCAATGAACGGCTTAAGAGGACAGATCGCGACAAGGCGCCGTGCGCCTGGGGTGACGACGGACATGGACGCCCGGTTCAAGGTCCTGGGGCGGGAGAACCGCGAACTTTGGCAGGCCAACGATATCCTGCGCGAGGCGTTGGCGTTTTTTGCGCCTATCGGCGGATGAAGCCATCGGCCTGTCGGGCAGGGAGGCGGAGCTCGACCGCCGATACGAGCCATGATCGCGTTCATCGACAATCACTGCCGGGAGCATGGGCTCGAGCCGGTGGCCCGGTGCTGCCGATCGTCCCATCGACCTATCACGGCCATGCCGCCAAGCTGGCTGCTCGAACCCATCGGCAACACCTCGCCAGCCAAAGCTAAAGACCGGTACTACGCTATACTCAAAAAGACAGACATGGCAGCGCAATTCAAACCAAGCAGTTCCGGGAAACACGGTGCGGCTCTGGAATCCTTCAACCAAGTTTGCGGATATGGCTGGCATTGCTCCGAACGCCCGTCTAGAAGGACAGAGTGGTCTTTAGCCAATGAGGGCAGTACTTCTGTGGAACGAAAAAGTGACCCTTCGACAGCGATTTTTGTCCACTCAAGTTGGAGAACCGGCAGTACATATATTTGGTCCTGCTTTCGGAAATCACCGCGCACCGTAGCCTACTACGAGATATTCAATGAGATATTAGGTACTCTCACAAAGCCTCAATTGGCCGAGATGGAACCTGCCTCTTGGCGCTCGAAGCACCCGCCCGGTTCTCCTTATCTTCTCGAATTCCTCCCTCTCATGCAGGACGAGACGGGCGTAGACGGTTTTGACCCGGAAATGAGCTATCGCCGCTTTATCCCAGCGGATGGTTGCAAGGGCCCCGTCAGCGAGAGGGAGGTTAGCTACGTAAGCCGACTGATCAGCCACGCTGAAAGCCAGAAGCGAATCCCCGTGCTCACGACATCGCGGAGTTTGGGAAGAGTGAGGGGTCTCAAGGCGGCGTTTCCCGGCCTTCATGTGGTGCTATATCGCAACTCATTTCAGCAATGGTGCTCGTTCACCGACCAAGCGTTCCACGGAAACCCTTACTTCCTCGATCGTGTCGCTGAGATCGTCAAACTTAACCTGCATGATTCAATATTAAACCTGATTACGTGCTTTCCTCAGCCACGAAGCATCGGCTATTAAGCTAGTATTCCGTTTAGTTTCATGAGGTTGACCATGGCTCGTAATGCGGTGCAGTTCCAGAAGGGGCCCAGCGAGCCCGCTTTTGAGCGCCAATATGGCACCGAGGAGCAATGTCGGGCGGTCGTGATCGCGTCACGCTGGCCCCATGGTTTCCGTTGCCCCGTTTGCGGCGGAACTCAGCATAGCTTGGTGAAGACCCGCGATCTCTACCAGTGCACCAGCTGCCGTCGTCAGACTTCGCCAATCGCCGGGACGATCTTTGCGTCGACCCACCTTGGGCTGCGGATCTGGTTTCGCGCCATCTATCACTTGACCCAGACCAAACAAGGCATCTCCAGCATCGAACTGGGCCGCCGCCTTGGCGTGACGCAGACCACAGCCTGGAAGATCAAACACAAGCTCAAGCAGGTCATGTTGGAGCGCGATGCCAGCAAGCGCTTGACCGGTCGGGTCGAGATGGACGACGCCTACCTGGGCGGCGAGCGCTCCGGCGGCAAGAGGGGGCGGGGAGCGCCTGGCAAGACGCCATTCGTTGTCGCTGTTGAGACGACTCCCGAGGGAAAACCAGTTCGACTGAAGCTGCGGCGGGTCGCCAGCTTTTGTGGAAAGTCCATCTCAGGGTTCGCCAAAGGTAGCCTCGATCCAAGCTGTTCCGTCGTCAGCGACGGTCTGAACAGTTCCGACACCGTAACGCACGCAGGGTGTTCACACCAAGCCATCAAGACTGGATCGGGACCCAAGGCGGCTCGTACGCCTGCCTTCAAATGGGTCAATACGGCGCTGGGCAATATCAAGGTGGCCATCACCGGGACCTATCGTTCCATCAACAGCAAACACCTCCCACGCTACCTCGCTGAGTTCGAATATCGCTTCAACTGACGATACGATCTGGCAGCTATGGTTTCGCGTCTTACCTGGGCGGCCGCGCGAACCACACCGATGCCAGATCGGCTCCTAAAATTGGCTGAGGTTTATGCGTAATCAGGATATTAAATGAATTAAATCATATATCTCCGATATATCAGCCTTCATGCGAAGATCCCAATACGCTCTATACGTTTTTGTTCCTGCATTTGCATATTTATGTGCAGTCAGCGGGAGCAGCCGACCTTATCATTGACATCAACCGATTAGAGACCGACCAGAACCATCGAGACGATGTGGAGCGCCATATTTTTGGTCATGGCGTTTCCATCGACTTTTCTGGTGTCCGGAACTTGATCGGCTTCTCACTTTGTAAGCTAGGCTCCTTCGCGGATGTTGAAACTCGGCTAAAAGTAATCGGCGATATGGTAATTGATCAGGCCCCTGATGAAGCCGGACGGGTCTTCGGCGCCAAAGTGCTTTCGGAGTTCTGCGAAGAATACGCACGTCACGAATTTCAGGTGGGTGCGCTTCGGTCGGTACTGCTTGGGCCGAAAGGATTGCTAGCAGAACGGGACGCTGCCCTCGCCGAGTGCCATGCCGTCCGTCTCGAGCGGGATGGGGCGGGAGCAGAACGCGATGCCATGCGCGTTGAACGGGACGCTGCCCTCGCCGAGTGCCACGCCGTCTGTCTCGAGCGGGATGGGGCGGGAGCAGAACGCGATGCAGTCCTTGCCAAGCACGATGTCGCCTGCAAACAG
>CAINEA010000395.1 GCA_903847525.1 uncultured Acetobacteraceae bacterium
CGGGTGGGCGGGCGCTATGTGACGCTGGTCGGCACCAACCCGTTGTTCCATTTGCCGCAGGACCGCTATCCCGCCGCCGTCGATACGCAGGCCGTCGCCCGCTTTGCCGCTGCCTCCGCCCGCATCGTCGTCGCGTTGTCCCGCTAGGCCGTCCCCTGATCTCATCGGGGGTGGCTGGCCGAACCGCCGCGGCAGCGTCAGGATACGGCGAGGAAACGGACGGACAGAATCATGACAGGACCGCTGACTGGCATTCGCGTGCTGGATCTCACCACCGTGCAGATGGGACCGTGGTGCACGCGCATCCTGGCCGATTACGGGGCCGACGTGATCAAGGTCGAGGCGCCCGAAGGCGACAGCTCGCGCTACACCGGCATTCCCCGTCACCGCGGCATGAGCGGCAGCTTCCAGCACAACGCCCGCGGCAAGCGCAGCATCGCCATCGACCTGAAGCGCGCCGAGGCTCAGGAAGCCATCCTGCGCCTGGCCCCGAGTTGCGATGCCTTCGTCTCCAACATCCGCCCGCAGGCGCTGGCCCGTCTCGGTCTCGATTATCCTGCCCTGGCCAAGGTCAACCCGACCATCGTCTATCTCAGCATGGTCGGTTATGGCAGCGCCGGACGCTATGCCGGCCGCCCGGCCTATGACGATCTGATCCAGGCCGCCACGGCAATCCCGATGCTGCTGCAACGTTCCACCGGCGAGCCCCGCTACATCCCGATGGCCGCCATCGACCGCATCGTCGGCGGCGCCGGCGCCAATGCGCTGCTCGCTGGGCTGCTCTCACGCGCTCGCACCGGCGTCGGCCAGATGATCGAAGTGCCGATGTTCGAAACGATGGCCCAGTTCGTGCTGTCCGAGCACATGCAGGGCCGCACCTTCGATCCGCCCACCGGGCCCACCGGCTATCCCCGCACGCTGTCGCCGCATCGCCGTCCATACAAGACGATGGACGGCTACATCGCCGTGCTGCCCTATAACGATGGCCAGTGGCGCCGCTTCTTCCAGGCCGCCGGCAAATCCGAACTGCTGGAAACCGACTCCCGCTTTGCCGACATGGCCAGCCGCACCGCGAATATCGACTCGCTCTATCAAATGATCAGCCAGGAACTGCTCACCCGCACGACCGACGATTGGCTGGCGATCTGCCAGGAGAACGATATCCCCTGTATGCGCCCGCACACGCTCGATAGCCTGATCGAGGACCCGCACCTCGCGGACGCCGATTTCTTCCAGTTCGTGGAGCACCCCAGCGAAGGCCGCCTACGCACCATGCGCGAACCGAGCACCTGGTCGCAGACGCAACCGCCGACGGGCCGCTTCGCCCCACGCCTGGGCGAGAACACGCGCGAAATCCTGGCCGAGGCCGGCCTGAGCCAGGAGCAGATCGATGCACTGCTGGCTGCGAAGATCGCGTTTACCTGACGCGTTCGACAGCGATGCCGCGAAGCCTACGCTTCGCGGCGATCCGTACGGTGGCCACGGCGACCAGGATCCCGAGCCCGCCCCCGGCAATGACGTCGGCGACGAAATGGTAGTTGCGGCCGACAAGGCCCATCGCGGTGGCCAGGATCAGAACGGCATAGACCGGCCGGCCGCGCGGCCATAGCAACCAGAGCACCACCAGTGCCGAGCAGGCGGCGGTGGTATGACCGGAAGGAAACGACCCGAAGCCGGGCCCGATGCCCTGGAACGGGGAGAAGCCGTAGACGCCGTCCTGGATGAACGAGGGGTTGTTGTTCCAGAAGGTCTCCGGCCAGGAACGGCCGAAGACGATCTTCAGGAGCGTCTTCAGCCCTTCGCCCAAAAGCATGCTGAGCGATGCCAGCATGACCACGCTTGCCGCTCCGGTAAGGGGACCCCGCAGAACCCGTATCGCCCCACCCACAACGATCGTCACCGCTGCCAGAACGCCCAGGAATTCGGGTATCATGGTCATCGCGTGCAGCACCGCGCGATATTCGGTGTGCTGATGCATGAACAGCGCCACCGGGCGATCGACGAACGCGACCGACGCGACAGTCAGCAGCAGCATCAGCAGCAACCCGCAGCCGAAGCCAGGCGTTACGACCGCCGCCCGGCAATCAGCCAGCAAGCCTCCGATCCAACGAACGCCCATCAATGCGCGCTAACGATCACAGCGTCAGGATCAGCCAATGGTATCGTCCATTCAACAGCAGCGAGGCGATCGCCGGCACCGGGATGGCGCGCTCGTCCTTAAGCCAGACAGGCTGCCGCTTCCATACCCGCACGCAACTTTATGGCGTCGCCCACCTAATCGAAGGTGAATTCCCAGCCGATCCATTTGGCGACGCCGCGGCCCATCACCCATTCGAGGTCCTTGCCCTTCAGCCAGGGCAGTTCCTCGGTGAACATCGTCACGCATTGCCGGTAGCGGCAGGGCATGCGGGTAATGTCGGTGCCCCAGAAGAAGCGTTCCGGCCCATAGGCGTCGAAGATGCGGTGCAGGCCATCGTGGATGTTGCGGAACGGGTAGGGGTGGCTGGAGTAGGCGGGGGCTCCGGTCGCCTTGATCGCGACGTTCGGCAGTTTCGCCAGGGTCAGCAATTCCTCCAGCGTGCCGAATGCGGCGTCGTCCTGGGCGGAGCGCACCAGGCCGCAATGATCGATGATCAGCCGCAGGTTGGGGTGCGCCTCCGCGATCCGGCGGAGCGTTGGCAGGAAACGCCAGGCCATCGTGGCGATAGGCACGCCGGCGCGCTCGGCGGCGGGCCAAACCCAGTCCATCGTGCCGTCCTCGTGCCATGTGGCCTGCTCGGGGAGCACCAGCGCCCAGCGCAGCCCCAGCATGCCCGGACGCTGCTTCCAGGTTTCGATCCGCCCCCGGTTGGCCGGGTCTTTCAGTTGAAACCATCCCATCGTGGCGAACCGGCCGGGATGGTTCGTCACCGCCTCCACCGCCATCTCGTTGGAGTTCGGATCCCAGCTCGGCGGATGCAGCAGGGCGCCATCGACGCCGGCCTCGGCCATTTCCTTCAGCAGTTCCTCGGCGGTGAAAGTCGAACTGGGGCGATGGTGCCCGCTCGGCTTGCCGCTCGACCAGATATGCACCTGGGCGTCGACGATCTTCATGTCGTTTCCCCTATACTGTCAGTTCGGGTTCTGTCAGTTCAGCCGGGCCGCCTGAGCCATCGCCTCGATTGCCTCGGGCTGGCGGGATCGCACCGTCAGGCTGGTCGCGCCGCATTCCTCCCAGGCACGATAACGCTCCTTGATGCGCGCCGGCGGGCCGACAAGGGATTTCAGGTCCACCCACTCATCCGGCACCGCGGCGATGGCTTCTTCCTTCCGTCCGGCCAGATAGAGTTCCTGAATTCGGTCGGCGGCCTCGCCGTAGCCGCGGCGGATCATGATGTCCTTGTGGAAGTTTTTGTCCCGATGGCCCATGCCGCCGACATACAGCGCCACTTCCGGCTTCAGCTTCGCCAGCGCACCCTTCACGTCGTCATCGACGTTCACGTGCACCGATGCCTGGATGTGGAAATCGGCCAGCGACTTGCCGTTACCGGCCCGGCGGAAGCCTTCCTCCAGCCAGGGGCGGTATTCTTCCAGTGAGCCGGGAAAGAACCCCATCGGCAGCCAGCCATCAGCGATCTCCGCCGTCAGCTTCACGGTGGCCTCGTTGCCGGTGGCCAGGTAGATCGGGATGTCCGGGTTCATGTGCAGGATGGATTTCAGCGGCTTGCCGACTCCGGCGGCACATTCGCCGGTATAGGGCAGGCTGATCTCGCGGCCCTCGTGCGTGACCGGTTCCTCGCGGCGGAAGATCTTGCGCATGATCGCGACGTAGTCGCGGATCCGGTAATAGGGCTTGCCCCACGGCTCGCCGTACCAGCCCTCGACAATCTGTGGTCCGGAAACGCCCAGCCCGGCAATGAACCGTCCACCGCCGGCCAGCGCATCCACCGTGCCGGCGCACATCGCCGCGTTAGCCGGCGTGCGGGCCGCAAGCTGCATGATCCCGGTGCCGAGCTTGATCCGTTTCGTGACTGCCGCCAGGTACGCCAGCGGCGTCACCGCGTCCGAGCCATAGGCTTCCGCCGTCCATACGCTGTCGTAGCCAAGCGCCTCCGCGCGCTGCACCAGCGCCACGGGAATCTCCAGCTTCGCGCCGGAATATCCGATCGACAGGCCAAGCTTCATGGTATTTTCCCCCGGTCCGGTTTTCAGACCGGCAGGCTGCCGGATCGCCGGTGCGCTGCCAATGGGGCGTTGCCAATGGGGGCGCTACCAATGGGTCATGGGCGGGCGCCTACGTTGGGGGCGGCAAACCG
>CAINEA010000396.1 GCA_903847525.1 uncultured Acetobacteraceae bacterium
CCGGCCAGCATGCTGAGCACCGTGAATAGCAGGATCGGCGCCAGTGGATACATTTTCCCCTGATCGCGGCGTGGATCGGCAAGATCGGAAAACAGCGTCAGCAGCACACTCGACATCGGGGCAACCCTTCATGCTGGTTGCCCGACATAGATTCAGACAAAACGCGCCGAGGGAACCAACTTTTTTCCCCGACCTCTCGCTGCTAAACCGACCAAGTCCTCAGCGTTGAACAGCCCTGACCTAAACATGGGTTAGCAGCTAGAATTGTCTGGGTATTGAGATTAGAAATACAGGCTGAAGTTCAATTGGAGATTAACAATGAAGACGGCCCTGATCACCGGCGTTACGGGCCAGGATGGCGCTTATCTGGCCCAGTTTCTGCTTGGAAAGGGCTACCGGGTTGTCGGCTTGATGCGTCGTTCGGCATCGTCGGATGTTATCGGCGAACGCCTTCGCTGGCTCGGCGTCATCGACGACGTTGAGCTGGTCGATGGCAATCTGACGGATCTGTCTAGCTTGATGCGGATCATCCAGTCCTGCAATCCCGACGAAGTATACAACCTCGCGGCGCAAAGCTTCGTCGCCTCCTCCTGGCAGCAGCCTCTGCTGACCGGCAGCGTCACCGGACTCGGCGCCGCCAACGTCTTGGAGGCGCTGCGGCTGCTGCAGTGTTCGGCGCGATTCTACCAGGCATCCTCCTCGGAGATGTTCGGCAAGATCCAGCAGAAGATGCAGTCAGAGCGTACCCCCTTCTATCCACGCAGCCCCTATGGGATCGCGAAGCTATATGCTCACTGGATGACAGTTAATTACCGCGAGAGCTTCGGCATTCACGCCTCCTCCGGTATCCTGTTCAATCATGAAAGCCCCCTGCGTGGGATTGAGTTCGTCACGCGCAAGGTCACCGATGGGGTGTCACGCATCAAGCTCGGCCTGGCCAAGGAGCTTCCGCTCGGCAATTTGGAAGCCTGCCGCGACTGGGGCCATGCGCGCGACTACGTGCAAGCCATGTGGATGATGCTGCAACAAGACATTCCGGACGATTACGTAATCGCCACCGGGCGAACCACTTCCATCCGGGAACTATGCCGCATCGCATTTGCGCACGTTGGCCTCAATTACGAGGACCATGTAAAAATCAATCAGAACCTGCTGCGACCGGCCGAAGTGGATATTCTGCTCGGCGACAGCAGCAAGGCAAGAACCACGCTGGGTTGGCAGCCCAAGGTGCCGCTGGAAGACCTGATTCGTGAGATGGTCGATGCGGATCTGGTGCGCCATCGTGATAAACAGCGAAGCTGACTCGATGTCGCAAACGAGGCGGATCCTGATCACCGGTGCGACCGGTTTCGTTGGTACCCACCTGATCGGCGTCCTTCGCCGTGAATTTCCCAAGGCCGACCTTCTGACAGACCGTTTCGACATCACCGATGCTGCTGCCGTCCACCGGGCAGTACGTGCGGCTTCACCCGACGCCTGCATCCATCTCGCCGGCATCACCGCGCTACCAGCGGCCCGGCGTGACCCTGACCAGGCTTGGCGGGTGAACCTACACGGCACG
Source organism: uncultured Acetobacteraceae bacterium (assembly GCA_903847525.1). Lineage (GTDB taxonomy): Bacteria > Pseudomonadota > Alphaproteobacteria > Acetobacterales > Acetobacteraceae > PALSA-911. The sequence continues at coordinate 1,562 of CAINEA010000396.1, forward strand.
CTCCACCTCTCGGATGCCGTCTTAGCAGAAGCGCCGAACTGCCGCCTGCTCTTCGTCTCCAGCAGCGAAGCCTATGGGCGCTCGTTCCAAAGCGGCACGGCGATTGACGAAGCCAGGCCGCTGGCGCCGATGAATACCTATGCCGCGACGAAGGCAGCCAGCGACTTGGCCATCGGCGCCCGTGTCTCGGACGGGCTGCGCG